>JAZLIA010000080.1:0-28850 GCA_045617125.1 Clostridia bacterium
GACCGCGACTGGGGCGGCGGCTATCTGCATACCGGTCAGCCCAATGAATTATGGAGCTACGGCGAAGAGAATTACGCCATCATGAAAAAATACTATGATCTGCGCATCTCCATGCACGACTACATTCGTTCTCTTTATGCCGAAGCGTCTGAAAACGGTTCTCCCCTGATCCGCACATTGTTCTACGAGTTCCCCCGGGATCAGAAATGCTGGGAGATCGAGGATCAGTATATGTTTGGAAGCCGTTATCTGGTGGCTCCCATTTTCCAGCTCAACTGCTTTGAACGCAGGGTCTATCTGCCACGGGGCAAATGGAAGCTCACGCTGGATGGCACGGTCTTCGATGGCGGACGCACAGTCACCGTGCCTGCTCCTATTGATTATATGCCTGTATTCGAAAAGCTGTAAAAATCAAGGAGGAATGGCTCATGAGTTGGTTTCTTTTTGCTCTCATCTGTCTTCTTGGATGGGGAACAGCAGATCTGTTCTACAAAAAAAGCTCAGACGGCAGTGACCCGCACAGTCATCTGAAGATCACGGTGTGGGTCGGGCTCGTGATGGGAATCACATCTCTGGTGCTGCTCCCCTTCAGCGAGACCCTTGCCGCAAACGGACTTTCCCTTCAGGCTCTGCTGAGTGGAGCATTCATATACGCTCCCGCATCCCTGGGATACATCCTTTCCATGGTGATCGGCTACGCGGGCCTGCGATATCTTGAATTGTCCATCGTTTCCCCGGTCCAGAACGCCAGCGGTGCGCTGTCAGCCGTATGCATGCTGATCTATTTTGCCCTGACAAATCAGGGAAAACGGGTGTTTGAGGAGTACAGCACGCTTGAGCTGATCGGGACAGTGCTGATCGTACTGGGCGTGATCAGTTTAGCCATCGCAGAACAGAAAAACTCCCCCGTTCCCGGCACAGACCGCGCAGTTACAAAAAAATACCGTTCCGGCGCTCTGGCTCTGATCTTTCCCATCCTTTACTGTGTGTTTGACACCCTGGGCACTGCGGCGGACGGGATCATCCTTTCTCAGGAAAGCGCATCTTCTCTGGGAGAGATCGATGTGCTGGTGCTTTATGGCCTCACATTTTTCATAGCCGGTGCGGCAGTGTATGTGTATCTGTGGATCCGTGAAAAAAAGCCGTATCCCCTCTTCCGTAAAAGCGAACAGGTGAAAGCGACCGCCGCGGTATGTGAGCAATTCGGCCAGATCTTTTATGTATACGCAATGGCAATGAATCCTGTGATCGCAGCCCCGATGGTAGCGGGCTACTGCATCGTGTCGGTCATATTGTCCCGCCTGTTCCTGAAGGAGAATATCGGCCGCGTTCGCTATGCCTGTGTTTTCTGTGTGATCGCCGGCATTCTGTTGCTTGGGATCGCTGAGGGCCTTGACACCCTGTGATCTTTCCTGTCACCCTGAATGAAGGAGGTATAAACAATGATCTCTCTTGAAAAAAAATGGTGCTTCATCACCGGAGCTTCCCGCGGGATCGGCCGTCTCAGTGCCGAATTTATGGCAAAACAAGGCTGCAACCTGATCCTGCATGCCCGTCTTCCCCGGCACACGGATGCGGCAGCAGCAGCCTGCCGTGCCCTGGGTGTGCAGGTGTATCAGGTGTCAGCAGAATTGTCCGATCCAAACGATGTTGAGCGTATGCTGGCCCGTATTGACAGCCTGCAGGTGCAGGTGGATATCGTGCTCAATAATGCCGGTGTGCAGGTGGCTTACCGCACCGATCCGTTTTCCACTCCGCCTGAAGATTTTTCAAAGAGCTTCCTGATCAACACTACCGCTCCCATGATGATCTGCTATCACTTCCTTCCGGGGATGATCTCCCGGGGCTTCGGGCGCATTCTGAACACCACCAGCGGCATTGACCGTGACACCCATCAGGCCGGTTATTCCGCCAGCAAGGCCGCTCTTGATAAAGTGACAAGGGATCTGGGAAGTATGGTCCAGGGAACCAATGTGATGATCAACCTGTGCGATCCCGGCTGGTGCCGTACGGATCTGGGCGGTCCGCAGGCCCCCAATGCTCCGGAAAGCGCACTTCCCGGCATTGTGGCCGGTGCCTTTGCGGATGACAAAAAAAGCGGGCGCACATTCGGCGCACAATCCTTCAAAGGCATGTCGCTTGAACAGGCTGTGGCAAAAATTGAAAAAGAATATATATGACATGACATTCTTCAGTTAATAAACTTCGAATGTACGCTAAAAAAGTCTCCGGAAAAACTCTCATTCTTCCGGAGACTCTTTTGATTTTGGATAGTTACTCTTTTACACCGCCCAGTGCAACGCCCGCGATGATAAATTTGCTCAGAGCAAAGTATACGATCATCAGCGGCAACGCGGTCAGGGTAAGTCCCAGATAAATGGAACCGTACTCTGTGCGGTAAATATCACCGCGCAGGTTGTTCACCAACATAGGCAGGGTCTTCATTTCCACCTTGGTGAGCAGCATCAACGGTGTGAGGTAGTTGTTCCAGGCACCGATCATGCCCATGATGCCCATCGTCGCCATCGCGGGAACCATGATAGGCATGATGATGAAATTATAGGTGTAGAACTCACCGGCGCCGTCGATACGGGAGGCTTCCACCAGGGAGATCTGGAAGTTGGCCTGCAGATACTGACGGAAGAAGAAAACAGTGGCAGCGGAGGCAACAGAAGGAATGATCAAAGGCAGGAAGTTGTTGGTAAGTCCCAGCCTGTACATGAACATGTAGAAGCCGGTACCGGTCACCTGTCCGGGGATCATGATGATGGCCATCACAACAGCCCACAGTACCTTCTTACCTTTGAAGTTATACACTTCGAAGCCGTAAGCAGTCAGCGCGGAGAAATATACGCTCACAATGGTGGAACCGAAAGCGATGATCGCGCTGTTGCGCATGCCCATGAGCACATCGAAATTCTTGGTCTTCTGGATCACATCCCAGTTGTGGCTGAGGAAGTCGCCCGGGATCAGAGAAACTCCCTGCTGGATCGCCTGGCTGGAACGGGTGGCATTCACGATCATGACCCAGAACGGGAACAGGGCCAGAGCGCTCAGGAAGATGCAGAACACATAAACCATGCTGCGTTTGGTGTTGCGCACTGCGGTCACATGCACCGCGAAGGATACAAGTGCGCTCAAAAGCATGATGATCACAACTGCAAGGTTCAGATTCGCGCTGGAGTACGGTGCCTTCACGGGATAATTCATCAAACGAAGCACACTGTAAGCAAGCAGCACAAGCGTCACAAGCTGTGCAAAGCTGGCAAAGGTGTACAGCTTGCACACCAGCTTGTCCCCAGCCAATACAAAGCACACGATGGAAAACACGAGCAGCGCTGCAATTACCCACTGAAGAATGTAAAACACCCCGAGATCAGTAGGATAGATCTTACCACCGTCGTTCACCACGGTCATATCCAGCTGGATCTCTTCCGGAAGCTTACTGGGAAGCAGACTATAGCTCAGTCCGCCGGCTTCCTGGCTGCTCAATTCAGCCTGCTTGGCAAGCAGTTCATCCAGCTTGCCCTGCTCTTTAGCCACCTGGCCGCGCTGCTTTTCAATGTCAGCCTCGCTCTTTTTGCCTTCATCGATCCAGCGCTGAAGCTTGTTCTGGGCGGTGTCCACCTTGCCCTGCTGCTTCTCAATATCCGCCGCCATACTTTTGGCAGTATCATCCTTGAAGGATGCAACAGGAAGGAACATGCATACGAGAGTGACCAGCGTTAAAAGGATCACGATCAGCCTTGCTGTCTTTTTCATACTCTGTCACGCTCCCTCTTCAGCTTCACGGGCCTGGGATCATGATCGCTCAAAAGCGTATTGATCAGCAGAGATCCCGCGATGATGATCACGAACAGCACGATGGACGCGGCACTGGCCGTGTTGAAATTGAAGGAACCGGTGAAGCCCTGAGTGTAGATAAAGCGGGCTACCGTGTTGGTGGTGTCATTGGGGTTGCCCTGCGTCATCAGATGCGGGATATCGAACATGGTCAGACCGCCCACCAGCGAGGTGACCAGATTATATACAAGGATGGGTCTGATCAGGGGAAGGGTGATCTTCCAGAAGGTCTGTCTGGAAGTGCAGCCATCCACAAGTGCCGCCTCATACAGAGAAGGATTGATGCCGGAAATGGCTGCGATCATGATGATCATGGTGTTGCCACACCACATCCACCACTGAATGAAGGAAATGATGCCCCTGGACCAGGGAGTGGAACGGAAGAATTCGAACGGCGCGCTGAGCACACCGATCTGCTGCATCAGGGTGTTGACCGGTGCAACAGGATAATTGAACAGAGCAAAGAACAGCATACCGATCGTAGCAGCGGTAATGATGTTCGGCATGAAGATCATCACCTTGAACCCGCCCTGGAACTTGAGGTGCATGCGGGAATCGGTGAACCAGCTGGCCAGGATCAGAGCTAGGCCCAGCTGCGGGATAAAGTTGCAGATCCACATGATCAGGGTGTTTTCAAAAGCACCCCAGAACTTGGTATACACTGTACTGGCCGGATCAAAAAACTGTTTGAAATTGCCTAAACCGATGATCTGGTTGTCCAGGATCTTATCCCAGCCAACTGCGTCGGTGAGCGCAGTGCGGAAAGTGAAGATAATGGGATAAAGGCCGAAGATCAGGAATACGATGAAGAAAGGTGCGATGAAGAAATAACCGTAACGGTCATAGGTGACCGTCTTGCGCCGGTTTCTCACCGCCTTGATTCCGTTAGTTGGTTGCATATTGCCACCCCTTTACAAGAATGTGACCACCCCGTCCGGGGCGGGCAATGAATTCCCAAAACGGGGCTGCCTCCTGCCGTCAGGCAGGCGGCAGCCCCGTGGGTTTATACCCTCAGGATACTGACCGATGATTATTCAACAACAATGTTGGTGAAAGCAGCGGCAACAGCAGTCTTGAAGTTGGCGATGCAGGTGTCCAGATCGAATTCGCCCTTGCTGTAAGGAGTGGTCACGTTATCGCCCCACAGGGTGTTGATGGTGTCATCATATTCGGTCATCAGAGAGCCGTTGGCCAGGGCAGCAGCCTTGGCGAACATGCCGTAATGATCCTGACCACCCAGGAAGGGGTTGGGAGTGCCGCCCTCGGCGACGATCTTGTCAACAACAACGGTGGAACCGACGAAGTCGCCGGAATCCTGAGCATACTGATAGAGGAAGCCATCATCCAGGGTGAAGAACTTGATGAGATCCTTCACAGCGGCCTTCTTGGCATCGTCATATCCGGGAACCTTCTGAGCATTGGCGCCGATCCAGGTGCCGCCCCAGCTGTAACCGCAGGGACCTTCGACCATACGCCAGTCACCATAGGTGCCGCCGTTGGCTTCGCAGGTAGCCTTGAGTTCTTCATCGTTCATGGTGTCGTTGGTTCCGACGCCGCAGTTGGGCTTCAGGGTGTAATGCAGGCCCCAGGTGGGGAGGAAGAAGGTCATGGTCTCGTTCACGCCCTGCATACCGGCGAACCAGGTCTCGCCCCAGGCACCAGCGTCCCAGGAGAGGTTGTCGTCGATCAGAGCCTTCGCGATGTCGAGGTAATCATACAGCTCGGAGTCGATGACGAGTTTGCCGTCCACGACCCAGCCCTCGCTGCGCTGATACTGATAAGCATTCCAGATGTCGCCGGAGCCGGTGACCATCTTGCAGGCGCCCTCGGACTTTTCGAGGACTTCAGCAGCGGTCTCCATGTAGGCATCCCAGTCAGCAACCTTAGCCTGGAAGTCAGCGGGATCAGTGATGCCCAGATACTTCTCAGCCAGGGAAGCACGATAGAACAGAGCGCCGGGGGTGGACTGCCAGGACAGGCCCTTCTGCACGCCCTGAGCGTTCTGACCGATCTGAGCCATCACGGGGATAGCCACGGACAGTTCTTCGTCAGTGAAGCCCAGGTCCTTCAGATCAGCGGTCCAATCGCTGGAAACATACTTCTTCACGAAGGCGGCTTCCAGAGCGAACACGTCGGGAGCTTCGGCAGAATCACCGGCGGAAGCCATCAGGGTATCCACGCGGCTGGGATATTCTGCGGTGGGAGTCATGTCAAAAATGAAGTTGATTTCGGGATGGTTGGGAGCATAATACTTTTCGATCATGCCCTGCAGTTCGTTGGTGAAAGACCAGACGACGATGTCGATCTTGTCTTCGGCCATCGCGAAACTCATGCAAGCCACGAGCATCATGACGGCAACCAGCATAGCGACCAGTTTCTTCATGGGGTATTCCTCCTTTTTTATTTATACCGGAAATTTTCTTCCAGTATATTGTTCTGTGATTATAGCATATGCACCCATTTTTTGCAAGTATTTTCAACAGAATTGCACAAAAAGTGAAAAACTTTCTGCTCAATATTTGTCATTTCAAGAAATGATGGCTATGTTTTTATCATCATCCGTGTTATCTGCCCTATGGTCTCCCCCTCCTGCGGATCTGTTCCGCACGGTCAATGATCTTTTCCTTCCATTCATCGTCCTGGGCATTGAGCTGGTATACATTGAAGCCATACTCCCTTCCATAGGTCGCCACGATCGCTTCGTCATCAATATGCAGCGATATCTTATATACGTTCGGCAGCTTCTGAGGCAGTGTCTCGCTATGTCCGGCCTGCACTTCTCTCATGTGCCTTTGCCCATTCACGATGCTGTCAAAGCTCACCCCATACCACCTAAAAAGGGAACGGATATACCGTTCGGTACGGAAAGATGAGGTATATACCCAAACCTCATATCCCATTTCCTGCAGCGTACGGATCAATTCCGGGGTTCCCAGTCTCAGTTTTTCCTTATAAATGATTTTTGCGGGAAAGGGCGGATCCGGTTCCGTACTATGGTTGGCAGGATCAACAAACAAGACCTCATCCAGGTCAAAGGAAACCCTTATCCGTTTTTCAGCAGATCCCCTGTTTCCAATCATGTCACGCTCTCACTCCTGTTTTTTCATCAGCTGCTTGACTGCCGCAAAAGCATCAGATGCCCAGCTGACGCCCCCCTGCAGCGCCAGGCTGTCATAGTCTCCTGTGCGGGTGTTCACATACAATACGCTTTCCCCGTCGATATGAATGGATACAGCATATTTTTTTCTGAAAGCCTGACGCACTTCCGCACAGTATTTCTTGTTTTTCATCCCATTTGCAATTCCGTCCACCCGGCAGCCATATAAACGGAAAAGACGCAGGATATAGGAGCACGAATAGAACTGACCTGTATACACCCACACGTCGCAGCCCAGGCGGTGTAGCGAATGGATCAGTGCCGCCGTGTTTTTGCGGAGTGTCCTGGGATAAAGACGGTTGAAGGGAAAAATCAGTTTCCGATCCGTCAAAGCCGTGCTGCCATCCGTCAGAAGCACCTCATCCAGATCAAAGCTGACGCACATCTCTCTTTGAGAACCCTGAACCTTGGAAATGATCTCTTCTGTGGTGGACAGATTTACGATCGTTACCGGCAAAAATCTGATTTGCGGCACACGGGTCGCCGCAAGCCACCGGTGATGTCCGTTCATCAGCATATATCCGCCGGTGGACATTTTTTCCACGATCAGTTTCTCATCAATGGGCTGCTGCCCCATGCTGATATGATGCCGGAACTGTTCTTCATACCGCTGAACGATACCAAAATTGGGGCCGATCTTCTCCTGGCTGAATTCATCGTCCGGGTTGGGATGCAGACGGACGGGATCCACCCGGCGCACCAGCAGTCTCTCCAGCAGCCCGGCATGCACCGGACGGGAGATCTCTCCATAGCTTCGGATATCATCCAGTACTTTTTTCTGATATTCAGTCGAAACCGCCGGCATAGCGTTTTCCTCCCTTCAGCAATCGAAACACAAGATGGATTTTTTTCATCATATTATATCACGTATCGTCCGGATAGAAAAGCTTTTTCGCAGATCCATCCGCGATCCTGTCCGGACAGGATATCTCAAACTGGAGAAATCATCTTTCTTTTTCCCGGTCGCTTATTGTATAATGACCCTAAACACAGGAGGTGCATTTATGATCCATGTTAAACTGCTGGGCCGCAGAGTCATGATCGGAGACACGGTGTGGCTCTCTTCCTCCGGAAGCGGACTCTTTTTTGAATACCGAAACGCGAAGAGCATCCGGATCCTTCTGCTCGGAGATGAAACCGTTTCAAAGGAAGAATGCCGTTTTGGTCGTCCCCGGTACCGCATTGAGCTGGACGATATCCTGTATGAGCAGGGCACCCTTAATGAAAGCGAGCGCTGTCTTTTTCTCCCTCTTTCTCCCCTGGGCAGCAGCGGACGGGTGTCCATCATCAAGCTCAGCGAAGCCAGTCAATCCACCCTTGGGGTGCGGTGTTTCACAGACGGCGAGATCCTCCCTGTGCCGGACAAACAGAGAAAGATCGAATTTATCGGTGATTCCATCACCTGCGGCTACAGTGTTGACGGCAATTTCTCCCAGGTCTTTTCCACTTCCACCGAAGATGTGACAAAAACCTATGCATATCTTACGGCCAAAGCCCTGGATGCGGATGCATGCTTTACCTGCTTCAGCGGGTTTGGGATCCATTCCGGATACACCGGCAGCGGAGAACGCAACAAAAGTATTCTGGTGCCGGACTGGTACGAAAAAGCAGGTTTTTGTGATCATATCATCCCGGGTCACCGCCGGGTGAACGAATATGACTGGGATTTTTTCTCTTTTGTTCCCGATGTGATCGTGATCAACCTGGGAACCAATGATATTTCCTACTGCGGAAGCGATCCTAAAAAACAGGCATGCTTTAGGGAAGATTATGTTTCCTTCATCAAAACTATACGCCGCCGGAATCCCAAAGCCAATATCCTGTGCACACTGGGACTGATGGGAACCACATTGAATGACTGTGTAAAGGAAACCGTGGACCTATATAAAAAAGAGACCGGGGATCCCCGCATCTCTTTCTTTCCTCTTCAGGATCAACTGCCTTCAGACGGCTATGTCCCGGACTATCATCCCACTGCCCTTACCCATAAAAAGGCCGCGGAAAAGCTGATCCCTGTACTTCAGGAGCTGTTTATTGAAGCTCAAATACCCCATCATCCGTAAGCCGGATATCGGTGTTATAGAAAGCGGTCAGTGCCGTTTCCATATATGCCAGATCCTCAGTTCCTGCTGTCTCATACAGGGAGTGCATCGCAAGCTGGGCAAGGCCGATATCCACTGTGTTCATTCCAGCATGGGCATTGGAAAGATTACCCAAAGTGGACCCGCCCGGCAGATCACTGTGGTTGCTGAAATGCTGCACAGGCACCTTTGCCCGACGGCAGATCTCCTCAAATACGGCGGAAGACACACCGTCGGTGGTATATTTCTGATTGGCGTTATGCTTGATCACAACGCCTTTATTCATATACACCCGGTTATCCGCGTCGAATTTCTCGGGATGATTGGGATGAACCGCATGAGCATTATCCGCCGACACCATGAAGCTGGAACAGATCGCAGCCCGTGCCCGGTCCTCTCCGTAACCGTAGAAAGACAGGATCCGGTTCATCACTGCAGTCAGAAAATCCGAGTCCGCTCCCTGTTTGGAACGGCTGCCCACCTCTTCATTGTCAAACACGGCGCACAGATCCACTCCGGAGCCTTCCTCCGCATGGATCAAAGCCTGAACGGAGGTATAGGCGCATTCCAGATTATCGATCCTGGAGCAGGAGAAAAACCGGTTCTCCGCTCCCCAGACACTGCCGGGCGTACGGTTATAGAGGAACAGATCCGCCCCGGCCATATCCTCCTCCTTTGCACCGGAAGCAGCGCAGATCTCCTTCATCAGCCCGCCCTTATCCGTTTCATCGCCGTAAAGCGGGAGAAGATCGGTCTGAGGCTTCCAGGCATAGCCATTATTGGCATCCCGGTTAAAATGGATCGGCATGTTGGGAATCAGCACCTTATCCTCATTGAGATCCACCAGACGGCTCTCCAACCGATCTCCGCACCGGATCAACACCCTGCCCGCCACAGAAAGCGGCCTGTCAAGCCAGGTCGCCATCAGCATGCCGCCATAGGGCTCCACATTCAACCGGGTGTAGCAGTTCAGAACATTTTCCTCACAGCGGGTCTTCAGCTTAAAACAGGGGGAATCGGAATGGCTGGCCGTGATCTTGAATGCGGTGGGATCCTTCATTGGAAGGATGAATGCCAGCACAGAGGAGCCGTTTCTTGTAACAAAATACTTCTGTCCCTTCTGAAGCTGCCATTCCCCGCACTCTCTGAGGCGGATAAACCCAGCCTTCTCCAGCATTGTGCAGATCGAAGCCACCGCGTGAAAAGCGGTGGGTGAATGCTTAACAAAATCGATAAACTCCAGAGCCTTGTTTTTCATCATCCTGTCCTCCCGGCGGCTGCACCGCCTTTTTTCTTTCATGCATGCGTATCATATCACACTGCCCCCGATTTGTCACGGTCACAGCAAAAAATGCATTTCATTATCGAGCACATTAAAAAGCATATCCCCGCTGCATACCTGTACGCTGCCCGAACCCGGAACAGGAACGGTCTCAAACCGATCCCGGGCAGCAGTAAGCACAAGAGCGGGGATCACCCGTACCTTTTCGCCAAACAGCACCTGAAGATACGGCACATACTTGACCGCCTGCTCCAGTTCCTCCGAAATGACCCGATCCTTCATTTTAAATTCCAGGGTAAATACGATGTCCCGTGTCATCAGAAGCACATCGGCATATACACGGATATACCGCGCCCGGTTGAAACGCACCTCAAAAGCGATCTCCCATTCCCGGTAAGAAGCTCCGATAAACTGCTCCAGATCCTGAAAAAGCCCCCTCATCTGTATCCGGCAATCCCGGAAGGAATGAAGCACTCCCCGTGCATCATTCAGGCTGCGGCCGATGCGCCGGCAGCCTGAACATAATTCCTCCATAAACGCTTCTTCATCAAGCGCAAGGAATTCCTTCACCCGTCCATACCAGCCGGAAAAATCATACAATCCTTCCCGGGGCACGCCCTGCCTGATGAGACCATACCAGCGATGCTGATCGTCTGAATAGCACATTTCCCGCATCAGGGCGGAGCGATAAAGCTCCAGATTCACTGTGCGGTGATCTGTATTCAGTTCCCTCGCGATTTCCCGTGCGGTGATGCCGTCCCTCTGACATACAAGAGAATAGATCCTCTGTTCCAGGGACCGGGACGCTATCGCCGGGGCCTGTTCCACCTCCTGCGTCAGCATACGGAAACCCTCCGTTTTTTTCTCAGAGCGATCAAACCCGAAAGGATCATTACCGGAAAGATCACTGCTGCCAGGATCCCCGTTTTCAGGTCATCCCCTGCACCAGCCGCAACCAGTCCCACCACCGTAGGGCCCGAGCTGCAGCCCACATCCCCCGCAAGGGCCAAGAGGGCAAACATCGCCGTACCGCCCCTGGGCAGGGATGCGGCGGAAACAGAAAACACGCCGGGCCACATGATTCCCACCGCAAAGCCGCATATTCCGCAGCCAAGAAGGGACAGCGCCGGGAATGGCGCAAACACAACGATCAGATAGGAGAACACGCAAAGGGCGCTGCTGAAGATCAGATACTTTTCCAGATCGATCCGGTCACCTCGTTTTCCAAAGATGGCGCGGCTGATCCCCATCAATACGGAAAAGAAACACGGTCCTGCCAGATCGCCCACAGTTTTACTCAAATTGAGTCCTTTTTCAGCCAGGGTGGAAGCCCACTGACTTACTGCCTGTTCGGAAGCTCCGGCCGAGATCATCAAAAGGACCAGCAGCCAGAAAAAGCCGCTGCGGAACAGGTTTCGGGCTTTCATTCCCTCATCTTTCCCGGTAAGGCGGTTGATAGGCACCCTGGAAAACCAGAAAGCATTGAAAAGCGGCAGCAGTGCCCACGCAAGCGGCAGTATGCGCCAATTTGATTTGCCGAAAAAGTACAGAAAAAGCGTGGAGAGAAGCACCACCAAAACCGTTCCCCAGCAATAAAAGGAGTGCAGCAGGCTCATCGCTGCCGCCTTGTTCTCAGCCGGGCAGGCCTCCACGATCGGCGAGATCAGCACTTCAATAAGCCCCCCTCCCACAGCATAGAGCACTGCCGAAAGCAGCAGACCCGCATAGGCTGACGGCAGTACCGATGGAAGAACAACCATTCCAATAAGCCCCTGCACCGAAAATAAATGAGCGGCAACGATGCACACACGATACCCGATCCGGTCCACAAACCAGACAGAAAGCAGATCCACCGTCAATTGCACCAGAAAATTGATCGTGGTGATCAGGGTGATCTGCGAAAGAGTCAAACCCAGTTCTTCCTGAAACACAACAAAAAGCAGCGGAGCCAGATTATTGACCACTGCCTGCGTGATATAGCCAAGATAACTGGCATAAACTGTGCTGCCAAATCCGGGTCCCTTCTTCTGCCTTACGTTTTTTTCCATTCTGTTCCGCCTCTTTACTTGCCTTACATTTTTCTGCAGATCTATTCCCATCCCGTATATCCGTTTTCACAACACCATGGTGAGCACATTGAGGCCCAGTGTGTTCTGGTAGGTCATCTCCCGGGAGATCCGGAATACCAGACGGATGCCGACATTGTGCGAAGGATCCTCCGGGTCAAAAAGCCGTTCTATTTCCTTGGGATTAAATGCAGGGCAGTCATCCTTGAGCCGGATCATCACATCCTCTTCCCGCAGGATCACCCGCACATCCACGTGATGCCGTTTACCGTCGCTGAAACCATGCTGCAATATATTGCCGCACATTTCCTCGACAGCAAGGCCTGCATACATTCCGCGTTTCCGGTCAAGACCGTGTTCCCGGCAGAAATGGACCACATTTTCAGATATATTGATCACATCCTCCATCCGGTTCACCGAGATCTGCATCCGATCCTTTTTCTGCACTCCGAAGTGATCCGGAAATAAAAGCGTATCCTCCATATTCCGCGGGAAAGAGCCGCTCAAGACCCGCACACACACCATCACTGTGAGAACTATGAGAACGCCGTTCAGTACATGGGCAAGCCACACCCCATTCATACCGATAAACGGGGTCAGGATCAGAGAAAACAGGATCACGCCCACCACACCGTCCATCACAGAGAGCAGATTTACGATTTTCATTCGTCCCATGCTTTGATAGTAGCTTACATAGGAACAGAAAATGCAGCTGCAGGGTATGCTGAAGGGAAAGATCAGGAAGCCCATATGCGTCATCGTGTACACTTCCCCGGCATTCGGCTGATAAAAGATGGAAGTAAACAATCCGGAACACAGAATGAGCACCACAGCAAACAGCGAATTCACTAAAGCGCCCCAGCAGACCGCCATACGCATGATCGTGATCAGCCCGGCCCGATCCTCCTCCCCTGCGTATACGCTCACAAGCAGCCTGGCGGCATTGGCGATCCCCATCGTGCCCGCAGCAAAGACCGTGCCAAAGGAATACACCGCGGAAAACGCCGCAACACCGTACTGCCCGGCATAAGCAAGCATGATGCGGTTCAGCACCATACTGCGCAGCACCTGGGCCAGCTGACTCAGTGCACCGGGGATCCCGATGCGGAGTATCTCCGGAACATCTGCGAAATGAACGGAGGAAAGAGAAAAACGGATCATGGCCTTTCCGGAAAAATAATACAGAAGCAAAATGAAAACATATAGCAAATTGCTGACGGAGGTCGCCAGTCCCAGACCGAACATGCCCAGATTCAGCACCTTAACAAACACCACATCCAGCAGCACGTTGGACACGATCATCACGGTCATGCCGATATAGGTACGTTTTTCCTGCCGTTCCATCTGCATGAACGAGGTCAGATGCGACACCATCAGGAAGGGGATGATTCCCGGAGCATAACCCAGAATATACGCTTTCAGTTCCGCCTCCAGGCTTTCCTCCGCTCCCAGAAGCTGGGCCAGCGATCCCGGAAAAAGCAGACATATCAGCATCAGAAGCGCACCAAAGCCGAAAACCAAAGTCATATCCAGAGAAAAGACCCCCGCCGAATGATCGGTCTGTTCCCGTCCCATCAGTTTTCCGCACAGGATCTGCGACCCGCTGAGAAGAACGGTGCTCACCGTCTGCATCAGCATCAGTAAAGGAAAAAACAGCGCGGTGGCGGCCGGAGAAGCAGGCCCGATAAAATTCGTGGCAGCCGCTCCGTCAATGATGCTGTTGATGCTTCCGATGGCCATCATCACGATCTGTACAGGAAGAAGCTTAATAAACAGATCCGGTATCACCCCGCCCGGCTTCAAGCTTCCAAAGATGCTCCGTCCCTCCATTTTTCCTTCTCCTGATTTTCTTATTCGCTTTTCTATTGTAGCACAGTTGAAGGTATCATCAAAGACAAAAGATATTTTAATCAAACCCTTTTTTCATTTCCCGGACACTTGCTTTTCCTCCGTTTTTTTGCTATAATCATTCTGCCGTTGTGTAGTGGCGGGCCCCGTGCGATGGACCGGTGTGAACCCTGTCAGGTCCGGAAGGAAGCAGCAGTAAGCATTTTGGGACGTGTGCTGCGGTTCAGTCGGTTATTACACAGCGGTATTTTTATAGGATTCTCCAGCCGGTTATGCTTTTTCCACAGCCGGCTCGTTTTTCTGTTTAGGAGGTTGTTATGTGGCAGGTGCCGGATGTATTAAAAAAAGACCCCGGGATTTATCAGGCGATCCAGGATGAATGTGCCCGTCAGGAAGCCCATATTGAGCTGATCGCTTCAGAAAACTTTGTTTCTCCAGCAGTGATGGCGGCAATGGGCAGCCCGTTGACCAATAAATATGCCGAAGGCTATCCCGGGCGCCGCTATTACGGTGGCTGTGACTATGTGGATGCAGCTGAAAACCTTGCCCGGGAACGAGCCTGTGCCCTGTACGGTGCCGAGCATGCGAACGTGCAGCCCCACAGCGGCAGTCAAGCCAACATGGCAGCTTACTTTGCGCTCCTTCAGCCGGGTGACACCGTGCTGGGAATGGACCTGAGCAGCGGCGGCCATCTCACTCATGGCAGTCCTGTGAACATCTCCGGCAAGTATTTCCGGTTCGCTTCCTATGGGATCGATCCTGTCAGCGAACACATCAATTATGACGAGGTGCGGCGCATCGCAAACGAAGTACGTCCCCGTTTAATCGTCGCCGGGGCCTCAGCCTATTCCCGGGTGATCGATTTTGCCGCCTTCCGCAGCATTTGCGACGAAGTGGGAGCGTACCTGATGGTGGATATGGCCCATATCGCCGGTCTTGTCGCCGCAGGCCTGCATCCATCGCCCATTCCTTACGCAGATGTGGTGACCACCACCACGCACAAGACCCTGCGCGGTCCCCGGGGCGGGATGATCCTTTGCAGGGAAGCATTGGCTAAAAAGATCGACAAGGCCATTTTCCCCGGCACTCAGGGCGGCCCCCTCTGCCACATCGTAGCCGCCAAGGCCGTTTGCTTCGGCGAAGCCATGACGGAAGAATTCCGAAATTACCAAAATCAGATCGTTCTGAACGCAAAAGCACTGGAAAACGCCCTGCGCCGTCTGAATGTGCGCATGGTATCAGACGGAACTGATAATCACCTTCTGCTGCTTGATCTTTCAGACACCCCGGTTTCCGGTCTTCAACTGGAAACCTGGCTTGGTGGAGCAAACATCACCGTCAACAAAAATATGATCCCCCGTGACAAACGCAAGCCCGCCGAAACCAGCGGGATCCGTATTGGAACGCCCGCTGTCACCACCCGTGGCTTCAAGGAGTCTGAAATGGAACAGATCGCCGGTTTCATCGCAGCAATGATCCGGGAAGGAGAAAATGCCGTTCCGTCAGTACGGGCAGAAGTAGAAAAGCTCACCGCACGTTTCCCGCTTTACTAAATAAACACCGAAAGCAAAAGCACAGGCTGAGAAAATGGCCTGTGCTTTTGAGTTTAGTATTACTACATAAGCATTACTGCGATAATACCTGCACGCTCCCGTCAATATCCCACAGCGGTCCTTTCACATTTTCAATATGAACATGATCAAACACCACATTCCGGGCAGAGCGCAGAAAAAGTCCAGCCCTTTGGAGCACCGGGCAATCATTCATCATGGCCGGAGTTCCGGCATTAGCCTCCGGATCCATACTGACCCGGATGTTCCGGAACATGACCGAGCTTACAGGGTTTTCGGTAAGTCCCCAGAAAAAGGCCGCACAGGCAGTGCAATCCACTGCATTCACATCTTCAATGATCACATTGCGCAGGGTCGGGGTAGTCTCATCCACCAGATAGGCGGCTTTATCCCACACACGACGCAGCTTTCCGTCCTTCCCGCAGAAATAATACATATTGAACACGAAGGGGCACATCACATGCTCCATTTCAAGACGGCTCAGGCGGATATTTTCCACGGTGCCACCGCGTCCCCTGCGGGTTTTGAGGCGTACGCCCCGGTCGGTATTCAGAAAATGGCAGTCCTCTACCCGCACATTCATAACTCCGCCGCTCATTTCACTGCCCATCACCACACCGCCATGCCCGTGCATGAAGGTGCAGCCGCGGATCAGGATATCCCGGCAGGGGATCTTTACCGGCGTATCTTCGGTGCCGGATTTGAGTGCGATGCAGTCATCCCCCACATCGATCCGGCAGTTTTCGATCAGCACATTCGTGCAGCTGCCGGGATCAATACCGTCCGTGTTGGGAGACACGGCAGGATTCTTGATCGAGAGCTCCTTGATCACCACACCCTCGCATTTCAGGGGATACACCGTCCAACAGGGAGAATTGGTCAGGTTCAGCTTTTCAACGCACACATTCGTGCAGCCTGTAAAGCAAACAAGATATGGTCGAGGATGCGGCAGCGTTTTTTCCAGATGATGCTTCCACCAAAAATCCCCCTGCCCGTCCAGGATGCCTTTTCCGGTAAGGGTCACATCATGAGCATTCCTTACAAACACGCATGGACGGTATGCCAGGCCGGGTATGCCTTCAAATTCCAGTTCGGTCAACGGGAACGCGTCAAAGCTGCGGTGAAAACGCAGCACCGCGCCCTCTTCCACAAGAAGGGTCATATTGCTTTTGAGTTCAATCGATCCGGTGGGATATTCACCCTCAGGCACTGTCAGGGTGCCGCCGCCCATCGCTTCCAATGCGTCAACTGCCCGGACGAAAGCCTCGCTCCAGTCCGAACCGTTCCGGGAAAAAGCAGCATACTCCAGAATATTCATTCCCGTTCCTCCTTATGAGGCGGCAGCTCAAAAGCAAGCTGTTCGCCATTCTCATTTTCAAGCAGGCGCATCGCATCCGATGCATCCAACCCCTCCACCTGCTTCAGCTTCCGCTCAATGGTACGGCTGCGCCGGGAAGCCCGTTCAATGGTCTCGGTCACCGTGTTCATGCGCTTCTGCGCTGCTTCCAACAGATCGGTAAAAGCAGAAAACTCGGTCTTCACCGCTCCCAGCAGCTGCCACACCTCCCCGCTGCGCTTTTCGATCGCAAGGGTACGGAAGCCCACCTGCAGACTGGTCAGAAGCGCGGTAAGGGTGGTGGGGCCGGCAACGACGATACGAAGCTTTTCCTGCAGATATTCGGCAAGGCCTCTTCGCTGAAGCGCCTCCGCATACAATCCTTCCACTGGTACAAACATCACCGCGAAATCCGTGGTATACGGCGGTCGGATGTATTTTTCGGAAATACGCCTGCCTTCCGCGCGGAAAGCATTTTCCAGCTCGATCCCTGCCTGCTCCGCGCTTTCCTTATCTCCATTCTCGGAAGCCTGAAGCAACCGTTCATAGGCTTCCACGGGAAATTTACTGTCAATGGGCAAATATACGCTGCTCTCATTCCGGCCGGGCAGGATCACCGCATATTCCACTCTGCGGCCGCTGCCTTTTTCCACTTCTACATTCTCTTCATACTGTCCGGGCGCAAACATCTGGCTCAGGATATTGCCCAGCTGCATCTCCCCCCAGATCCCTCGGGTCTTCACGTTGGAAAGCACCTTTTTCAGGTCTCCGACTCCACCGGCAAGGGTACGCATTTCTCCAAGACCCTTATATACCTGTTCAAGCCGCTCGCTCACCGAAGAAAAACTCTCGCTCAAACGCTTTTCCAGGGTACTGTGCAGCTTTTCATCCACCGTTTCCCGCATTTCATCCAGCTTGCGGGCATTATCCGTCTGCATATCCCGGAGGCTTTTCTCCACAGTCTGCCTCATCGCTTCCGACCGCGCGTCCATTCGTTCCTGTCCCGTCTGTACGGAACGGACCACCTGTTCAAGACGCGCATCCATCCTGCTTCCAAAACCGTCCAGCCGGGATGCCATATTTTCCGCCCGTCGGTCGTCCGCGATAAGAATGTTTTCCAGTCCTCTCGCAAAGGATTCACTGAGTTCATGCATCCGCCCATTCTGTTCCTCCCGTCCGGGAAGCGAATAGATATCATCCTGAAGGCGGCGAAGTTCCTCCTGAAGCGACCGGTAATATTCCTTCTGCCGGATCTGCTGCCTTTTTTCCCTTCTCAGGAGAAGGATCATCAGCACGATCACCACAATAAGCAAAATAAGGCCTGCCGAGACCAGCAGACCTGTAAACCCGTTCACCTGTTCAGGCATGAGATTTTCCTTCCCGCCAATGCTTGTAGCACAGACCAATATAGCGGATGGGAGTCTGTTCTCCCTTTGTATCGATCAAAACCTGTTCTCCATGCTTGATCACATTTCCGTCTCCATCGATCCGGGTATTCATCGTGGCTTTCGCCCCGCACCAGCACAGAGAACCGCCTACCTCCTGAATATCTTCCGCCAGTCTCAGGAGCGCTGCGGAACCCGGGAAAAACCGACCCATAAAATCGGTCTTCAATCCATAACAGAAAATTTCCAGTTCAGCGGACATATCAGCCATTTCCTGAACCTGCTGTTCCGTGAGGAACTGAGCTTCATCCACAAAAACATACTGGAAATCCCCATGCGCCTGTTGAACCGCCAGCCAGTTCAGTTGTTCGCGCACACTGTGGCCCGCTTCCAGCACGATTTCGGCATGAGCCTGCAGCCCCACCCGGGAGTACACCATATCCACACCGGCACGGGTATCCACCGCAGGTTTGAGAAGCGCCACCTTGAGCCCCAGTTCATTGTAGTTATAACGCTGCATCAGCAGCTGGGCTGTTTTGCTGGAACCCATAACTCCGTATAAAAAGTGCAGCATTATAATTCTCTCCTGCCTTCCATGGCCTTGGCCAGGGTCACTTCATCGGCATATTCCAGATCACTTCCTACCGGCACGCCATGGGCGATCCGGGTGACCCGGACCCCCATGGGCTTAAGCAGACGTGCAATATACGCAGCCGTGGCTTCTCCCTCGATATCCGGGTTGGTCGCCAAAATCACTTCTTCCACCGTTTCGGTAGAAAGACGGGAAAGCAGTTCCCTGATCCTGATATCCTCCGGCCCGATACCATCCATCGGTGAAAGTGTTCCGTGCAGCACATGATACAGACCCTTGTAATCGCGCATCCGTTCCATGGCTGCCACATCCCGGGGTTCCCGCACCACACAGATCTGACCATTATGACGTTCTTCATCCATACAAACGTCACATTCGGTATTCTGGGTGTAATTACCGCACCGACTGCAGAAATGAACATTCCTTTTCCCGTCCAGCAGGGCATTTGCCAGGCTGCTCACTTCATTTTCAGGCATGGAAATAATATGGTAGGCCAAACGCTGAGCTGTTTTGATGCC
Source organism: Clostridia bacterium (assembly GCA_045617125.1). Taxonomy (GTDB): domain Bacteria; phylum Bacillota; class Clostridia; order Christensenellales; family Aristaeellaceae; genus ZC3RG03. The sequence continues at coordinate 19,680 of JAZLIA010000080.1, forward strand.
GATACCCGGCAAACGGCTCAGCTCATTGGCAATGCGCTGGATCGGTCCCGTCACTCCGGCCATCAGAACATCCCGCCCAAAGAACCCATTCCGCCGGGAACCATGGTGTTCCCGGCATCTTCACGAGCCTTTTCACCGGCACGCAGCGCCTCATTGATCGCAGCCATGATCATATCCTGCAGCATCTCCACATCATCAGGATCCACTGCTTCGGGCTTGATGTTCAGCTCCACCAGTTCCCGTTTTCCACTCACTTTGCAGGAAACCGCTCCTCCGCCTGCACTGGCCTCATAGAATTTCTCATTCAGCTCTTCCTGCATTTTTTCCATCTGCTGCTGCATTTTCTGCGCCTGACGCATAAGCTGCTGCATGTTGGCTCCTCCCCCAAAGCCGCCAAACTGATTCCTTGCCATTTTGATTTCCTCCTCTTTTTTCCACTTTCACGGGAGGTTTCGATCCTTCCGTAATTACCGTTTTCTCTCCGTTTTACAGCAGAGTTACTTTTTTTTCTGCGCAGATCCTGCGGGTGTCTGGATCCCAGCAGGAGGACTGCACTTCACCAATATGTGCCTTGTGCAAAAGAAGCATGCACAACCGACTCTGCCCGATCCCTCCGCCGATGGTAAAGGGAAGCTCGCCGCGAAGCAGCGCCTGATGGAAAGGCAGCTGTCTTCTTTCCTGTTTACCGGAAAGGATCAGCTGACGATCCAACGATTCCGGCGACACCCTTATTCCCATGGAGCTGATCTCGAAAGCACAGCCCAGCACGTCATTCCAGAGCAGGATGTCACCGTTCATCTCCCAGTCATCATAATCCGGTGCCCGCATATCGTGAGCCTTGCCGGAACGCAGCACCTTCCCGATCTGCAGCAGACCTACCGTGTGATGCTCCTTCAGGAAAGCGGTTTCCCTTTCCTTGCCGGTCAGGTCGGGATAAAGATCCTCCAGTTCCTGAGTCGTAACGAAGGTCACGTTCCGGTCCAGCGTGTTTTTCAGCATGGGATACTGCCAGTTCAGCATATCTGCGGTGACACAAATCGCGGAAACGATCCGCACCATCGCATCTTTAAGCGTATCCAGCGTACGTTGTTCCTCCGGGATCACCTTTTCCCAATCCCACTGATCCACATACACGGAATGCAGATTATCAAGTGTTTCATCCCTGCGGATCGCATTCATATCCGTGTACAGGCCGGTACCCTCCGGAAAACCGTATCGCATGAGAGCAAGGCGTTTCCACTTTGCAAGGGAATGCACCACCTGGGCCTCATCCCCCGTTTCCAGCATATCAAAAGATACCGGACGCTCTACACCGCTCAGATCGTCATTCAGACCGCTCTTCCCGTCCACAAACAGTGGAGCTGACACCCTGTGCAGGTTAAGTGATTTGCACAAATTGCTCTGAAAGGTTTTCTTGATCTGTTCGATCGCTTCCTGAGTTTCATATAAAGTGAGTAAACTCGAATATCCTTCCGGAATAAAGGTCCTGCTCATAAATTCCTCCATACAGCGGAGATCCAGTATATTATATCCGCTAAGCTGATATTTTGTCAATGAGAGCACTTTTATGAAGTTCCAAAAACGTTCCGAAGCGGCGTCATCTTGAATAGATACCCGTTCGGATCTCACGAATATAGGCTTCCCTTCCAGGCAGATCCGTTTCCATTTCAGCATCCAAGGCTGCACGTTCATTATCATAAGGCAGCATCAGAAACATGAAAAGCAGCGGGGCCGGTGTAGATGAATCCGCTTCTCCCTCCATCAGGCAGTATTGCACCTGATTGATCCCGGTGCCATTTCCTACAGAACCGGTATTGACGACCCGTTTTCCTTTTCCCAACAATCTCAATCCCTGTTTATGAGAGTCGGCATAGATCACCGTATCGGTTTTGGGATCAAAATAGGGTTCCCATTCCTGATAGTCGTTTTGAGGCCAAAGCATATGTTCCATTACCGGCCGACCGTGAAACAAACGTATCCGGTTCCCGGAAAACAGGCACCTGTGCTCCAGCGGAAGCTGACTCAGCCAACTCATCCGCATTTCTCCCAGCTGCTTCCAATAATACACATCCTTTGGAAAACGCTGAAAAGCAACGCCATCATCCCAGTTGCCCCTAAGCACAACATCACAGTTGCTCCTTACCCAGTCGCAGGTGTACGCATTGTCCGGACCCTTGCCCACAGCATCCCCCAGACACCAGATCCGGTCCGCTCCACGGTGTTTCAGATCCTGCTCCAATTGTTCCGTCGCAGGACGATTCCCGTGCAGATCTGCAACCAAGGCGATCCTCATATAAGCCCTCCGTTCATATTCATCTGGCACTGGCAAAAACAAACCAGTCAAAAATACGCTGCATTTCAGTATAGGCTGCCGCCATGGTTTCAGGATGCCACTGCACTCCCAGGACAAATCTTTTTTCAGGCATCCATATGGCTTCGGTCACTCCATCCTCCGCTTTGGCACACACGCAAAAGCCTTCACCGATTCTGTCTGCAGCCTGATGATGACGGCTGTTGACTCCAAGCTCCTCATCCCCAAGGACCCCGTAAAGCAGTGAATCCTTCACGATCCTGACCCGGTGCACGGCTTCTCCCGGTCGGTCATCGCGTGCATGCTGCAAAGATCCCGGTTTCTCTTCAATGATATCCTGAATCATTGTGCCGCCAAAGGCACAATTGAGCAGCTGTGCACCGCGGCAGATCCCCAGAACCGGTTTGTCCATTCCGACAAACACATGGGCCAGAAAGCATTCCACCCGATCCCGCTTTGGATCAGTTTCTATGCAGAATCGGTTTTCCTGCCCATACAGTTCGGGTGCAATGTCACATCCGCCGATAATCAGCAAGCCGTCCAACCGTTCCGAATATTCCCGGAGCACTTCCTCATCCTCTGTAACCGGCAGCATCACCGGTATTGCCCCGGCACAGATAAGGGCCTCCGGGTAATCCCGGTTAACAGAAAAGACCGTACTTGCATTATATGAAGCGGAGGTGGTCACTCCGATCAGCTTTTTCAAAAGCTCGCTTCCTTTCCAATCTTCCACCGGCAGAAAAACCGGCTCGGGATGTATTTTCCCCTCACTGAAGAGGAATTATTCTAAAACAGACCCTGCTGGCAGGCAGGGTCCGGATGTTCAAAGGATCTCTTTTTCGATCTGCTGAAGAACCAGGCTCTCTCCGCAATAAATGGAACGAAGCTTCGGTTTTTCAATCTTCCCTGTAGGATTGCGGGGCACATCGGCAAAAATCACCTTCCGGGGCCGTTTGTAGCGCGGCATTCCCATGCTGAATGTATCTACTTCCTCTTCCGTGAGCGTATAGCCGGGCTTCACTGAAATGATCGCTGCGGCAATTTCACCCAAACGGCTGTGAGGCAGACCGATGACCGCTACATCCTTGACTGCCTCATGTCTGCGCAGGAAATTTTCGATCTCCACAGGATAGAGATTCTCTCCTCCAGTGATGATCACATCCTTCTTGCGATCCACAAGGTAGATAAAGCCGTCCTCATCCTCCATCGCCATGTCTCCGGTATACAGCCAACCGTCCCGCAGCACTTCGTCGGTAGATTTGGGATCCTTATAATAGCACAGCATCACGCCAGGTCCGCTCACAGCCAGCTCACCCACTTCGCCGCGCTTCACATCATTGCTGTTCTCATCCACGATACGGGTTTTCCAGCCATAACCGGCCTTACCAATGGCGCCCACCTTGTCAAGATGATCCACTCCCAGATGCACACAACCGGGGCCAATGGACTCGCTCAGACCATAGTTGGTATCATACTGATGATGTGGGAATTTCTGCATCCAGCGGTTGATCAGCGAAGGCGGCACCGGCTGAGCGCCGATATGCATCAATCGCCACTGACTGGTTTCATAATTGCTCAGTTCGATCTCACCCCGGTCAACAGCATCCAGAATATCCTGGGCCCAGGGCACCAACAGCCATACGATCGTGCATTTTTCCTGAGAAACAGCCCGAAGGATCCACTCCGGCTTGGTGCCCTTCAGAAGCACTGCCTTACTGCCGGAATAAAGGCTTCCAAACCAATGCATTTTTGCTCCGGTATGATAGAGTGGAGGAATGCAAAGGAATATGTCATCATGCTTTTGCCCGTGATGATTCTGTTCCACAGCGGCAGAATGCATCAGCGCCCGGTGAGCATGCAATATGGCCTTGGGAAAACCGGTGGTACCGCTGGAAAAATAAATAGCGGCATAATCATCATCCGTCAGATGGATCCCGGGACACACATCCGCACAGTAGCGGATCATATCCTCATAACTGTCCGCAAAGCTGGGGCAATCTTCTCCGATATAGAAAAGATGCTTTATATTGGGGATCTGATCGCAAATCTGTTCCATACGGCCGATAAATTCGGGGCCAAATGCCAGAATACTGCAATCTGCCTTGTCCAGACAATACCGGATCTCCTCAGCGGTATAACGGTAATTGAGAGGCACAGCGATCGCACCGGCCTTCAGGATGCCAAAGTAGATCGGAAGCCATTCTATGCTGTTCATCAGCAAAATAGCGACCTTTTCCCCTTTATTGACCCTGCGGGATAAAAGCAGGTTGGCAAAACGATTCGCTTTCTTATCAAAATCCTCCCAGGTGATCTCCCTGCGGAAATAATCACCGGGCTGAGGCTGTATCAGGGCATAATCCCGCCAGCTTATTCTGCTCTCAGGTTCAAACTGGGGATTGATCTCCACCAGAGCAACCTCATTTGCATATTCACGGGCATTTCTTTCAAGCAATTCTGTGATTGGCATCGGAAATCTCCTTCGGGTCTGTCATCATGTGTTTGCACACTGCAAGTATTTTATCATTGTCTGGCTGCTTTGTAAATCATGAACCAGCATGCATTTCCACAGAAGCTGTTCATTTTTTGTTTGTCCGTACACGGATCGCATGTCAAAAGGATCCTGTTCAATAAAAGACCCCGCTGCCAAAGCAGCGGAGCCCCTGACAAAAGCCTTCTTACTCCTGTTTCTGATCAATCAGCTGATATACGAGCGCTGCCAGAACACCGCCGGCCAGAGGCGCCAGGATGAACACCCAAATGCAGCCGATCGCAGAAGCATCGCCGGCAAACAGGCTCATCAGCGCGGGCCCAAAGCTGCGGGCAGGATTTACAGAGGTACCGGTGAAACGGATCCCCATCAAGTGAACCAGGGTCAGGCTTCCGCCGATAACCAGGCCGGCCACATTGGCATGTTCCTTTTTCGCAGTCGCACCCAGCACGGTAAATACAAACACGAAGGTCAGGATCACTTCGATCACGATCGACAGAGCGGCATTTCCGTTATAAAGCGCATTGCAGCCCGGCATCGTACCGGTCCCATTCACATTCAGGGAAAACAGGACCGCAGCACCGGCAAAACCGCCAAGGAACTGAGCAACGACATATCCGATAAAATCACGGATGCTCATGCGATGGCTGGCCAGCATGGCAATGGACACAGCAGGGTTGATATGGCATCCGGAAGCATTCCCCACAGAGTACGCCATTGCGACGATCACCAGACCAAAGGTCAGCGCAGTGCCGACATAAGCCATATCAAAACGGCTCCCGTCACAGCCGGAAAGTCCAGCCACACCGCAGGCAAACAGCACCAGCACAAAGGTTCCGATGAATTCAGCTACATACTTTTTACAGTTCTTCATAGTACATCTCCCTCTCTTCAATCAAAGAATTCAAACAGATCATCCTCATATTCTTCTATATCATCCAAATCGTCCGGTATCTCTTCCTCAGGTTCACCTATATAAGCTCCGATGAGAGCATCACCGCAGGTGATGTTGGCGTTGATATCGTACTCCTGCAGATAGGAAGTATAGAAGTCAAAGTAAGCATTGGAATAGATCGGGATCGCCGGAAGCACCTCCGTCCAATGCTCCTGGAACGCGATCCATTTCTGACAATAGGTAAGCAGATCACCCGGCTCGGTGCGGCGCATATCGACAGCCAGCTGATACAGTCGTTCATCCGACACGCCGTTCGTATTATAATAGTTGCTTTCCACCGTGTCCGCAGCATAGTTCAAGGAAGGATCGAAAACCAGTGCAAAGTTGGTTGCCAGGAAGATCATGTCACAGGTGCGCTTATCCTGACGGTAATGCTGCCTGAGCAACTCTCGAATATCCATGGGAACAACGGTCAGACGGATCCCGACCTTTTCCAGATTTTTTACAAGCCGTTCCTCGAATATATCTCCCATGTTATTGGTTGAAGGAAAAATCATTGTCAGGTCCAGGCTGACCCGTTCGCCATCAACCACCTTGCTGCGGATCTCTCCCTCTTTTCCGGTAAATATTTCTCCAGCTTCATTCAAAGTCCATCCCGCTTCATCAAGCAGCTGACTCGCCCGCTCCAGATCCAGGTTGTAGATTTTCAGTCCATCCAGACTGATTTCCTCCCAGGCTTTCACTGCATCCTCATAAGCCTGTATATCCTTTTGAGAAGCGTTTTCTGCCGGAGGATCCAGAGGATAAGCCTGAGCACCGCTGATCAGCTGATACATCCACTGACCGATCCCGTAATATCCATCGACCCTCACACCATAGTTGCCTACATAATCGGTCACCACATTATCCTTATCCATACAACAGGCAATAGCCTGACGTACAGCCGGCTCACTTACTGTAGGACGTTCACAGCAAAAATTGATATATGCAAAACCGTTTCGTACATAAGAATCCATCGAATAATTTCCGCTCTGGATCAATTCCAGGCCCTGACCGATCACGGTATTATAAACGCATTTGTTGATCAGATCGACAGAACCCGCCTGCAGTTCTTCCATCATATTCTCATTCCGGACCAATTTGAAAGTGAGACGGGAAATAGAGGGCACGATGCCTTCCTCGTTTCCTTTGTAATACGGGTTGACCTCCAGTTCTGCCGTTTCACCATCAAAGGAAAGCATCCTGTAGGGCCCGGTCACCAAAGAAGGATGAGATACATAGCCGGTATCCGGATTCAGAAGCGTTTCCCGAAGAAGGTCAGCAGTGAAGGCTTCGCGATTCACAATATAGATTCCTTCTCCATCATCCGCCACGATGCATCCGGGGGCAATCACATTCACCGGATAAGGATGGATGCTGAGGAAACCCGGTTCATAGAAAAACGGTCTGTATTCATGGCGTATCGTCACAGACATCAGATAATCTCCTATGACCTTCACGCCGCTTATCGTGTTTTTATCTCCGTTCATATACGCTTCTATCCCAACGATGCATTTTTCAGCATTCATAGCCGCGCCGATCGCGGCCATTTCCGGAGAAGCGGAAAGAAGGATCGAAAACGCATAATCCCACGCTGTAATTGGCGAACCGTCAGAATACATCAGGTCCCTGTAAAGGGCCAGAGTGTAAGTGCGGTCTCCCACTTCATTCTCAGTCACAGACGTACCGCTCACCACGGTATCATTCATACGGAAACCGCCTTTTTCGATATCCCAGGTGACCAGATCATAACCGTGCAGGATGCGCTGTACATCCAGATCCACTGTGTTATTTCCAAACATGATGCCAAAAAAATTTCCGTTGAGCGCGGTGGTATGTCCGATGATCAGCCGGTCCATATCCCTTTCCGGGATCCCGGCCTCTTCAGCGGAAACATTCACGATGCATACTGTCAGGATCAATACCATTAAACAAGTCAGAATTCTCTTCATAGCACACCTCACAGAATCAGGTATAGGCATCTTAATAAGTATTCTACATAAAATACATTTCTCCTGCCCGACACTCTGAAGAATGTCGGGCAGGAGTTGATAGAAAGTGTTTACTCGAAACAGTCACCCAGATTAAGCGCTGCATTTCCGAGACCCATAGGTGTTTCGAATTCATCAATGGTGATCGTTCCATCTCCGTTGGCCGAGTAGATGACCGTGATCTCGACCTGATGATCGGGCATTTCCCCTTTCACGGTGGTGTAGTTGGCATGATAGCTGCGAATCACAGGAGATGCGATCTCGTAGCTTTCGCCGCTGTACAGCTCTTCTACGTGATCATTTGCAGCCATTTGGCCGTTCCGATATACATAGTGGATGATCAGCCTGTGCATGGCTTCCACCTTATCCCTCCGGATCGCCTTATCGGCAGGCTGGATACTTTCGCCGGGATGATCAGGATCGTCGATCTTGTCAGCAATAGCCGTAACCACGTTTTCAACCAGACCTCTGGCTGCGTCATCCTCCGTCACATACGGATATTCTGTAAGGAATGTCGCTTTGTGATTCGGTGAAAGAGCAGGGATCACTTCATGTAATCCGGTCATTTCATCATCTACAACGATATTATGGATAGTCACATTTCCTCTGTTGACTACAGTCACTGTGTAGAGGATGCTTTCACCAACTCTGACTGCCGTGTCACGGTTGCTTTCCTTGTACACATTCAGCAGAGGTGCTGCTTTCTCAACAGCTATGATCCATTCGGCCCGTCCTGTTACATTCTCCCCTTCAGGTTCAACAGCAGTTATTTCAACCGTATTTATCAGTCTTCCACTGTCAATGTCTTCCTGGGTCACTTCATAGGTATAGCTTGCGGTCGCGATCTTACCAGGTGCGATCTCGGTGGTATCGAAGCTGTCCAGGGTAAGATCGACCTTGCTGTCCTTCACATCGCTCAACCGCACCGTTACGTTACCGATATTCTCGACCGTCACAGTGTAGGTGATGATGTCGCCAAGCTTTGCTTCGCCGGTCTTATCGCTGGTCTTCTTCACTTCGACCTGTGCGATCTTTTCTTCGCCGGGGATCTCATCTTCGCCCTGGTCTTCAGTATCCTTGCCATCGGGATCCGTTACCTTCACGGTCACGGTGTTCAGAACAGAACCCGCGTCAATATCCGCCTGCTTCACCTCATAGGTGTAGCTTGCGGTCGCAGTTTCATTGGGCGCGATCTCGGTGGTATTGAAGCTGTCCAGGGTAAGTTCGACCTTGCTGTCCTTCACATCGCTCAGCCGCACCGTTACGTTACCGATATTCTCGACCGTCACGGTGTAGGTGATGATGTCGCCAAGCTTTGCTTCGCCGGTCTTGTCGCTGGTCTTCTTCACTTCGACCTGTGCGATCTTTTCTTCGCCGGGGATCTCATCTTCGCCCTGGTCCTCAGTATCCTTGCCGTCGGGATCCGTTACCTTTACGGTCATCGCGG
>JAZLIA010000081.1:0-24038 GCA_045617125.1 Clostridia bacterium
GACGGCCAAACTGACCCGGCTGCCCGTTTGCGGGACGGCCAAACTGGCCCGGCTGCCCGTTTGCGGGACGGCCAAACTGACCCGGCTGCCCGTTTGCGGGACGGCCATACTGGCCCGGCTGCCCGTTTGCGGGACGACCAAACTGACCCGGCTGCCCGTTTGCGGGACGTCCATACTGACCCGGCTGCCCGTTTGCGGGACGGCCAAACTGGCCCGGCTGCCCGTTGGCAGGACGGCCAAAGTTGCCCTGAGAATTTGCAGGCCGTCCGTAAGGACCTTGCTGATTGACCGGACGTGTATTCTGCATACCCGCATTCACACCATTCCTCTGTCCCTGGTTGCCAGGCTGAACATTGGCGGAACGCGTATTCTGAACAGGCTGCACAGGCACACTCGCACGCGGAGCCGGTGCGGCACTATTCTGCTGTGCATTCGCAGGCTTATTTGATGTGCCGGAAACGCTCACATTCTCCTTTGCTGTCTGCGTTTGAGTCAAAGGACGAACATTTCCTTCTCCTGCTGCAGGTTTCTTTTCCGCGGGCTTTTCCTCTGCATTCACAGCAGGCTTTTTATCTTGCTTTTCTGCTGCCGGTTCAGCCTTTTTGACTGCCGGCTCCTTATGAGTCGCTTCCTTTTCAGCAAAAGCAGCCGGAGCCTCTGCAGGTTCCTTCTCCGTTTCTGCTTTCTTCACGGCTTTGTCTTCAACCGTTTCCTTCAGGGAAGCAGCCGCCTTTTCGGGCGTGGCAGACTTCTCTGACGGTTTTTCCGTCAATTTATTTGCTATTTCCTCCGCAGGCTTTTCCTCATCATCCGGCATGGTCCACGCTTTGGTATGCTGGCTGATCAGGTTCTGATTTTCTTCTTCTTTCCTGCGGCGTTCTGCTTCTTCCTCCGCGCGCGCAAGCTGGCTCTCCTGCTTCTTCAGCTGCTGAAGCAGGCTGTCGATATTTCGCCGGATCCTGCCGGTCTCTTCCAGCATACCCCCGGCCTGTTGGGTGATCTCTTTTGTGACGTCTGACAGTTTTGCCATGGAATGCTTGCCCTCCGCATCAGCATGAATTATTTCTCAGGATCATTATCCTTTGGGATCAAAGTTAGAATATGTTCCGCCATGCTCCCCCGGAGTATCGCGGCTGCGATAATGCCGTCATTTCCGATTGATTCTCCCAAGCTTCCGCTTTCTAAAATGATCATCGGAACCTGATAATAACGGCATTTGTCTTCGCAAAGTTTCTTTGTGTTTCCAGAAGCATCCTCGTCAAGCAGGAAAAGACCCGCTTTTCCCGACTGCACCAGCTTCACCGCTTTTTCGGTGCCTGCCACCAGCATACCGGCACGACGGCTCAGCCCGATGCTGCCTTTCAGTTTATTGTCCATCCAGGCTTGCAAGCTGCTGCTTCAGCTGTTCATACACATCCGGCGAAACGCTGCAGGAAAAGGCTCTTTCGATCTGATGCTGGCGTATCGCCTTTTCCATACATTCTTTTTGCCGGCAGATATAGGCTCCTCTGCCGGACATACGTCCGGTCGGATCCAGATCGATCCCGCCCTCCGGAGTGTGTACGATCCTCAGGAGCTGCTTTTTTTCTTTCATCTCACGGCAGCCGATGCACATCCTGAGGGGCAATTTCTTTGTTTTCATATTTCCCCCGACAAAAACAGGATCACAGGATCTCGTCTTCCTCTTCAGACGGCTGATAATCGTCATATTCGTCAGCGATCACACGGCCGTTTCCTTCCTGAAGCTCCGGCATATCCTGACCAAGCAGCTCGGCCACCTGAGTCTGGCTCTTGATATCGATCTTCCACCCGGTCAGCTTTGCTGCGAGGCGGGCATTCTGCCCTTCTTTACCGATCGCAAGACTCAGCTGATTATCCGGCACCACAACCCGGCAGATCTTTTCCTTTTCGGAAATAAACACACTCACCACATGAGCAGGGTTCAACGCGTTCGCAACGAATTCGGCAGGATCCTGCGACCATTTGATAATATCGATCTTCTCATTCTTCAATTCGCCCACAACCTTATCCACGCGATTGCCGCGGGGACCTACACAGGCTCCTACCGGATCGATCAAAGGATCGGTGGAAGTTACTGCCATTTTGGTACGGCTTCCGGCCTCACGGGCGATAAACTTGATCTGCACCACGCCGGACGCGATCTCCGGCACTTCCATTTCAAACAGGCGCTTTACAAGTCCTGTGTGCGTACGGCTTACATATACCTGAGGTGTTCTTCCGGCTTCACGGCTCGTCTTGTGCACAGAAAGAACATATACCTTCACGTGGTCGCCCACATGATATTCTTCGCCGGGCATAAACTGTTCTTCTTCAAGAACGCCCTCCGTTCTGCCCAGCTCAACATACACCGATTTTCCTTCGATGCGCTGAACGATGCCGGTCATGATCTCGTTTTCTTTTTCGATATACTCATCATAGATCTTGCCGCGCTCCGCCTCGTGCAGCTTCTGCATGATCACCTGCTTGGCTGTCTGAGCAGCAACGCGGTCAAAATTCTGGGGAGTTACGTCGATTTCCAGAATATCGCCCAGTTGAACACCGCTGTTCAGCTTCACAGCGTCATCGAACGCGATCTGCTGGCTTTGATCTTCCACTTCGTCTGTAACGATCTTTCTGGCAAAAATCTGGATCCCGTTCTGACGGGTCACAGAAGCGGTAAGGTTTGCAGGGATCACCTGATCTCTTCTCACATTCCGTTTATAGGCTGCTTTACAGCCCTCTTCAAGAGCACTGATTATATAATCTTCATCAATATCCTTTTCCTTCGCAAGAGCAAGGATCGCATCAATGATCTCAGCATTTTTATTGATAACCTTTTCTTTCTGAACTTTGGCTGCCATGACAATATCTCCTGTTCCTTCTCATTCTTCATCCAGGGCGCTCAGATCCGGATGCAGACGGATCACAGATACCGTACTGCGTGGGATCTGTACTGGGCCATTTTCGCTTTCCAGAGTCACTGTTTCCGTGTCCATACCGATCAAGGGAAGACAGAACTCCTTCCTGCCGTCAAAAGTCTTGTAAAGGCGAACGTCCACCGTGTATCCGGCATACTTTTTCGCTTCCTTCTCATCCCTCACCGGTCGGTCAGCTCCCGGCGAACATACCTCGAGAAAGTCGTAGTCATAATCCTCTACCTTGGGCTGCACAGCACGGTGAAACTTTTCACAATCATCCAAATCAATACCGCCATCTCGGTCAGTATCGATATAAATGCGAAGATACCTGCCGGTATGCTCTTTATCAAGACTCACATCAAAAAGCTGATAGCCCAATTGAGCACAGCAATCCGCCGCGATCTGCTTAACTTTCCTGATTCCCGCATCCATAGCCGGCATAGGACCCCGCCTTTCGTTCTCTTACTTTCGAGGATATACAGAAAGAGCGGGCAAAGATCGTGCATCGAAAAACAGGTTAAAGCTTTCGCTCTTTCCTGTACTTCCGCACACAATACCCACTCTTCGCAAAACCCTCTTTCAATAAGAAAATCATATTCACCGCGCAAGTATATCACTGTTTCCATCCAAATACAAGTATCCGAAATCAATTGGAAGCATTTTCTTGCAATTTTTCTTGTCAAATCCGGGTCTTGCCAGGGAATTTCTTCAAAAACGTCTTCTCTGTTCTTCCGAATTACTGTGCAGCAGTCCTGTTTCAGGAAATGTTCACAACATGGAACCCCTTTTCTTCCACTGCCTGTTTCAGTTCCTCATCCGTTCTTTCTGTTTCAAGCACTGCCTGCTTCTTTTCAAGATCCACTGTGCAGTCATTCCCAAGCACATCCAATGCCTTCCGTACCTTTGCTGCGCAATGTTCACAGCGCATTCCTTCGATCATGATCGTTTTTTTCATTTTCTGTTTCTCCTCCTTCTTCACAAATGACCTTTCATGGTTCCTTCCTCAGCCAAACAAACTTACCTGGCTGGTTTCAGCCAGTTCCTCAAGGCAGCCATGATCTCTCAGCAAATCGATTACCGACCCGGAAAGACCCGCGCGGTTCTTCAGATCCTCAACCGAAAGGAAAGGCAGAGAACGGGCATCGGCAATTCCCTGGGCCGCGCTTTCTCCAAGCCCACCGAGAGCCGTAAACGGAATACGCAGTTTTCCGTCTTCAATGGTAAATTCTTTCACCTTGCTCCTATAGAGATGGGCAGGAAGAAATTCAAAGCCCCTGGCCAGCATTTCCTGAACCATCTCAAGCGCCGTGATCGACTCCTTTTCCTTTGGAGTGATCTCTTTTCGCTGATCCATATCGTAAAGCTGAGCGAGCCGTTCTGCCACTCCCTGCTTGTCCATCAGCATCGTAGTGCCGTCAAAACCGTCTCCACGTATGGTAAAATATGCTGCATAATACGCCAAAGGCCGGTACACTTTATACCAGGCAACTCTCAGCGCCATTGTAACATATGCCACAGCATGCCCTTTGGGGAACATATACTTGATCTTTCGGCAGCTGTCCTCAAACCATTCAGGAACATGATGTTCGTGCATGGCATCGGCCATCTCCGGCTTCAACCCCTTGCCCTTGCGCACGAATTCCATCGTATCAAAAGCCATTTTTGCCGGAACGCCCATCTGCATCAGCTGATTCATAATATCGTCACGAGTACACAGGCACTGAGAAAGAGGGGCGATCCCTTTGTCGATCAGATCCTTCGCGTTACCAAGCCACACATCCGTTCCATGGGAAAGTCCGGATATACGGATCAGCTCCTGCATGGTGGAAGGATGCGTATCCTCCAGCATCTGCCGCACAAAAGCAGTACCGAATTCCGGTACACCCAGCGTGCCTGTTTTTATGCCGCCGATCTGTTCGGGAGTGATCCCCAGAGCATTTGGCGATGAAAACAGGCTCATTACCTTTTTGTCACCAAGCGGGATCTCTTTATAGTGGATCCCGGTGAGTCCCTCCAGCATATGAAGCATCGTTGGGTCATCATGACCGAGAATATCCAGCTTCACCAGAATATCATGCATGGAACCAAAATCATAATGAGTCGTCACGATCCCGCATTCCAGATCATCCGCCGGATGTTGAACGGCAGTGAATTGGCAAATGTCAAAAGCCTTCGGTAATACGACCATTCCGGCAGGATGCTGACCGGTGGTGCGCTTTACTCCAACGCAGCCGGAAGCCAGCCTCTCCTTTTCAGCGTTTGAAACAGTCCTTCCACGTTCCTCAAGATACTTGAGCACATAACCGTAAGCAGTTTTCTCCGCCACCGTGCCGATCGTGCCCGCCCGGAACACGTACTTCTCTCCAAACAGTTCCTTTACATAATTGTGAGCTGTAGGCTGATATTCACCGGAAAAATTCAGGTCGATATCAGGCACCTTATCGCCTTTGAATCCCAGAAACACCTCAAAAGGAATGTCAAACCCATCCTTTACCAACGGCTTTCCACAGCTGGGACACAGCTTATCCGGAAGGTCCACCCCGATCGTATATTTAGACGGAATATCAAAATCCGCCTTTCTGCAGTTTACGCATCGATAATGAGGCGGAAGAGCATTCACCTCGGTAATACCCGTCAGAAAGGCCACAAAGGAAGAGCCCACCGATCCTCGGCTGCCAACAACATAGCCATCACTCAGGGATTTGGCCACCAGTTTATTAGCAATAGAATAAAGCGTCGCATAGCCGTAGCCAATAATGGAATTCAATTCCTTGTTGATCCGTTTTTCCACCAGTTCAGGAAGCGGATCACCGTAAAGCTCATGCGCCTTGTTCCAGGTCATGCTGCGGATATCGTCCTCCGCTGTTTCCCAAACAGGAGAAAAAGTGGTTTTTCCCTCCGGATGCTTAGGGAAAAGCGTGATCGTACCGATCCTGTCCGCAATCATCTTGGGGTTGTCGATCACGACCTCATGCGCTTTCTTCTCCCCAAGATAGGAAAACTCATCCAGCATTTCCCGAGTGGTCTTGAAATAGAGCGGAGGCTGAAGGTCGCAATCCTTATATCCCTGAGAAGCCTGAAGGATCGTACGGAACACCGCGTCCTCAGGATCCAGAAAATGCACGTCACCGGTAGCCACCACAGGAAGCCCAAGTTTTTCACCCATTTTCACGATCCTGCGGTTATATTCACGCAAGCCTTCATCATCAGGCACTCTGCCTTCCCGCACCAGAAACTCATTGTTTCCAATAGGCTGAATCTCCAAATAATCATAGAACCGGGCCATCTTCAGCAGCTTTTCTTCACTTGCCCCATCCACCATTGCAGTGAACAGTTCGCCCGATTCACAGGCGGAACCAACAATGATCCCCTCCCGGTACTTCTGAAGGACCGCTCTTGGAATAAGCGGCTTACGCTTAAAGTAATTAAGGTGCGATTCAGAGATCAGATGATTGATATTGGTGAGCCCATCCTGCGTAGCCGCAAGCAGTACGATATGCCAGCTGTTTCCAAGAGTGTATCTGCTGGAAATTCCGTTCAGATCGTCCAGCTTCACCGCTCCTTTTCTGCGTGCTTCATCGATCATCGCTGCAAGGCACTTTGCTGTGGCTGCCGCATCATTCACAGCACGGTGAGCGCCTTTCAAAGAAACATTCAGATGCTTGCACACAGCGCCCAATTTATGTGAACTGAGATCAGGATACATTTTTCGTGCCAGCATCAGTGTGTCCAGTACCGGCGCACTGTATTCCTGAAGACCCAGCCGTTTCATTTCTGATGCAAACACACTGCAGTCAAATTTGGCATTATGTGCCGCGATCGCCGCTCCGTCAAGAAATTTCAGAAATTCCCCGATCTTTTCATCCAGAGAAGGTGCATCCTTCAGCATCTGTGGGGTAATATGAGTAATCTCAGTAATCCTTTCGGGCAGTTCTCTGCCGGGATTGATCAATTGGGAATAGGTACTGACCACCTGCCCATGAGACAGGCGGGCCGCCCCGATCTCAATGATGCGGTCTCTGCTGGTATTCAGGCCGGTGGTCTCAAAATCCAGAACGACAATATCCTCTGAAAGATCCTGTTCTCCCGTATTGATCACCACCTGATCATCATCGGTAAGATATCCTTCAAGGCCCGGAATCAGCTTGATATTATTCTTTTTCGCTGCGCCAAAGGCCTCGGGATAAGCCTGTGCAACACCGTGATCCGTGATCGCAACGGCCTCATGGCCCCAGGAAGCAGCACGGGCAATGAGCGCCTGCGCTGAGGAAACTGCATCCATTGTGGAAAAGCTGGTATGCAAATGCAGCTCGATACGCTTTTCCGGTTCATCATCGCGGCGTACACTGATGGGGATCTCCGTGATATCCCTTACAAGAATCACATTTTCCTTGGAAAAATGATCATACTGATAGGTTCCCCTTACCTTAACTCCAATGCCTGCTTTGATGCGGGAAACCACCTGATCCACTTTTGCACGTTCTTCCGCCGAAATCTCGGGAGCTTTTCCGTCCTCATCCTTTCTCGGATTACGTGCACGGTAGTAAAGAAAGCACTTACATTTGATAGTATCGGTAAGATCGGTCACAGCAAAGGACAGGAGCAGACCTTCACCGCCTGAGATCTCTCTCGTTTCGGAACTCAGAATCTTTCCGCTGATCACGGCCGTTTCCATTTCACCCTGAAGCTCTGTGATCGCCACCGGTTCTTCCTGAATGGCTCTGCCCCTGATGTGCTCGCTTATCTTCTTTTCTTCCGTCTTTTTTGCCGTCCTGGCTGTTTCCTCAGCCAGACGCTGCTCCGTTTTTTCTCTTACAAGGCGCTCTTCTTCTTCTCGTCTGCGAACAAGTTCCTGAAGCCTTGCCTCCTGATCGCCTCTCACGCGGAGCACCACATCGGTATCGAGCCGGAATATATCATATATCGTCTCAGACAAACGTTTCTCCACATCCTGTTTTTTCAGGTATCTCATGGAGAATTCATCCGGCATATCCAGATATACCTTTCCGTTTCCCGCTGACCAGCCCATATCAAATTCCCATGAACGGGTCGACGGATAATTGCGGATCAGGAAATGATTGAGCGTCGCAGCATAGCGGTCCGGCTCTTCAAGAAACGCGGTAGCCAGAGAAGGGCTTGCTACTCTCACTGAAAAAGAAAGAGATGGAAACACTTCGGCAATCAGCCGCTTGATCGTCATAAATCCGCGTTCGCCGATCAGCACGTCACTGATAAACGAAAAAACCGCACTGTTATCTCCCTTATTATAACGAATACGCTCAATATGCAGCTTTCCTTCTGTTTCCGGCAGCACCTTTGTGATTGCCGAAAGCAATTCCTCATAAGTCATTCAGATACTCCCGCACAGCTGCGATCATTTCCTCGGCCAGGTCTCCCGTCAGCTTCCGGATGAAATTCCCATGAATATAAAGTGCCCCGCAGTTGTCACCGCCGCAAAGCGCCACATCTGCTCCCCTGGCTTCGCCAGGACCGTTCACAACGCAGCCCATAACAGCGATCTTAACAGGTACATTCACGTTTTCAAATTCTTTCTTCACTCTTCTGGCGATATCGGGAACATTGATCCTGGTACGCCCGCAGGTGGGACAGGAAATAAACTGGATACCCGGGCGGATCTCCAGTGCCCTCAGGATATCCATAGCCGCACCCGGTTCCTCAAGAGGATCTCCTGTCAGTGAAACACGCATCGTATCACCGATTCCGTCAACCAGAAGCGATCCGATGCCAATGGCGCTCTTAATCGTTCCAAGGCCCGGCAATCCGGCTTCGGTCACGCCCAGATGAAGAGGATAATCGCAGCTCCTGGAAGCAAGTCTGTAAGCTTCCACCGTGGTTTTCACATCGCTGGCCTTCATCGAAAGCACGATATCATAAAAGCCCGCTTTCTCAAGCAGCCTGGCATGCCTCAGTGCGCTCTCCACCATTCCCTCGGCGGTCACTCCACCGTACTTTTCCATAATATCCTTTTCGAGAGAACCGGAATTGACCCCTATCCGAATAGGCACATGGTGAACTTTTGCACAATCCGCAACCAGATTCACTTTCTCGTCCCCACCAATGTTACCCGGATTGATACGAAGCTTATGGATGCCGTTTTCCATGGCTCCAACAGCCAGTCTGGAATCAAAATGAATATCCGCCACCAAAGGAACGGGACTTTGATCCACCAAAGTGCGCACCGCTCCCACACACAGCCTGTCATAAACAGACAAACGAACCAGATCACAGCCTGCAGCAGAAAGCGCGCGGATCTGTTCAAGAGTAGCATTCACATCCCGTGTATCTGTATTGGTCATGGATTGAACACTCACCGGTGCTCCACCACCAATTGTAATGTTGCCAACCTTAACTGAATATTTGCTTGCCATATTCCCTCCGAATATACTTATGTATCAGAATAAACGTAAAACATCCTGACATGAACACAGAATGATCAGGCCAAAGAGCAGCACATAACCGCAAAGATGAATGATCGCCTCTATCTTCTGGTTCACAGGCTTTCCGCGTATTGCTTCCACCAGCAGGAACACCACCCTGCTGCCGTCAAGGCCCGGGATCGGGATCAGATTGAAAAGCCCCAGGTTCACAGAAATAATGATCAATAGTTCCACATAAGCGGTAATTCCATAATCTCTCGTTGCTTCTGCAACAGTAGACACGATCCCAATAGGACCGGATGCATTGCTCGTGAAGCTGCTCCAGCTGCTGAACAAACTGCCTAATCCCTTCAGGATCGATCCGCCCGTATCGATCATATAGCGAAAGCTGTTTCCGAAAAGCGAACCCAGAGAGTTGATCTGTTCGATCTTTGCCTGCGGAGCATAACTGATTCCGACACGGTAGCCCCCCTCAGCTGGATCGAGGCGCGGGTAAACTCTGAGCACGGTTTCTTCACCGTTCCTCAGAACAGTCACCGTTACGCCTTCTTCACCGCCCGTATAAGCAGAAAAAAGCTCGCTTGTTCTGTATCCGCTTTCGGTTCCATAGCCAACCGCGTTTTGACCATCAATCAGAAGGATCTGATCCTCCGGCTGCAAACCGGCTTGTGCAGCCGGGCTTCCTTCATCAACACTGATGATCACGCAGGGCTTCGTCATATCGGGCTCCCCATAGGAAATTCGCCCAAGGCACATCAAAAAGATCAAACACACAAGAAAAGCGGAAATAAAGTTCATCATCGGTCCCATCACAATGGCAAACATTCTTTTCCATACATTCTGCCTGTATAAACTGCGGGGATCGCTTTGATCTGCTGACGGATCATCCTCTCCATAATACATGCAGTAGCCGCCGGCAGGGATCGCACGCAGCACAAAAAGAGTGTCATACTTCTTTGATTTTCTGCTTGTCAGTTTCGGACCGAAGCCGATCCCAAATTCCTTTACAGGTATACCGGTCATCCGGGATGCCCAAAAATGCCCTGCTTCATGGATCAGGACCATCATTCCCAGCATAAGCAATGCCAGGATCACATAAACAAAGATCATCTTTTCTCCTGTCTGATCAATTCTTCAGCTTTATTCCGCGCGGCCTTGTCCGCCGCCAATATAGCATCATAGCTTTCCGCATTTTTCACCGGAACCGCTCCAAGCGTATCTTCCACGATCTCTTCTATGCGCCCAAAGGGAATTCGCCGGTCAAGAAATGCAAATACCGCCATTTCATTCGCTGCATTCAGCATGCACGGAGCCGTTCCGCCTTCCCTCAGCACCTCGTAAGCCAACCTGATCGCATGGAATTTTTCGGTATCAGGTTCTTCAAAGGTAAGTTGTCTTATAAGATCAAAATCCACCTTGGGGATCCCGGTTTCCCATCTTTGCGGATAACTCATTGCATAAAGGATCGGAAGCCGCATATCTGGAAAACCAAGCTGTGCCTTGATGCCTCCATCCGCAAACTCGACCATCGAATGGACCACCGACTGCGGATGAACAACTACCCTGATCTGTTCCGGTTCAGCCCCGAAAAGCCATTTAGCTTCGATCACTTCGAGGGCTTTGTTGAACATACTGGCACTGTCTACTGTGATCTTGCTGCCCATGCTCCAGGTAGGATGACCAAGAGCCTGTTCTACCGTGGCATTCCGGATCCTTGCCTTATCCCAGGTGCGGAAAGGCCCGCCAGAAGCAGTTAGCCAGATACGGCTGAGCGGGTTTTCCTCTTCCCCTTTCAGACACTGGAATATCGCGCTGTGTTCACTGTCCACCGGAAGAAGGACCGGTCCCTTCTCATCCGGTGCACACATTTTCATCACAAGCTCACCGCCGGCAACCAGAGTCTCCTTATTGGCAAGAAGCACTCTTTTTCCATGCTTCCTCGCAGTAAGTACGGAACTTAGTCCCACAACTCCAACAACTGCAGCCAGCACGGTATCATTGCTTTCATCTGCGGCGATCTTTTCAAGCGCTGAGGGACCAAAGTACCATTCCCGCCCCTTCAGATCATCCGGGATCTGCGTTTCTCCGCTTGTCAGAGCCAGAACCTCCGCTCCCGTCTCCCGTGCCTGCTGAAAAAGAAGCTCGCTGTTTCTGTGGGCACATAGTGCAGTCACTTTGTATTTATCCCGATGTAATGAGGCAACCTGCAGTGCCTGACGGCCGATGGAACCGGTAGAACCAAGTATTGCCATTCTGTGCATGGTATCTATCCTCCGCAGAAATTTAATGATGAAAAGGATCGGGGCACGGTTTCATAAACAGATCATCCCCTATATGTCTCCGGAGCTGAAAATTACTGCAGACCCGGCAGTACACAGTTGGTAAAAATATATACAACGACTGTGGCCCAATAGGTACTGTCCAGGCGATCCATCATACCGCCGTGTCCCGGGAAGATCGAACCATAATCCTTTACTTCACAGTAGCGTTTTATCATGGATGCGAAAAGATCGCCTGCCTGTCCTGCAATGCCCCCGATCAAACCGACGAGCATATAGTTCCACAAAGGAAAAATCCCCTGATCCTGATTAGTCAGGTTCTTTACAGCGATCCAGAGCAGCAAAGAAAACAGGATGCTGCCAAACAGCCCCGCCACTGCGCCTTCCACTGTTTTATTGGGGCTTACCATCGGGCAAAGCTTTCTGTTTCCAAAGCGTTTGCCAAAGAAATAGGCGGTCATATCTCCGAACAAGGGTACGCCAAAGGCCAGAAGGATCATGGGAACCTGAATGGTTCTGTCCGGCAGCTTGTTTAACCCCAGCATACACATTCCCGGAAGCAGTACAGCAACCAAAGGAAGGCAGGATGCCAGAAGATCATCCAGTCTCGGCTGAGAACGGATCATGATCATCACCGTGATCATCAGTACAGCACCGGCGACAATAGACAGAATCAATGTGATAGAAGTCTTGATCTCCATAAAAAGCGGGATGGAAATCACCATACTCAGCCACACCGGCCATTCAGCGCATATGATCCCTTTTGTTCTCAGAGCCCTGTATATTTCAAATATGCATAAGCCCATTGATGCAACGAAAAGCACCGAAAAAACATAACCTCCGAAATAAACCATCACAAATAAAACAAGAGCTAAAATGGTTCCGGTGATCATCCTTTTTTTCAACTGTTTCTTCCTCCAAACCTTCTGTCCCGTTTCATATAGCTTTCCAAAGCCCTGCGATATTCATCCAAAGTAAAATCCGGCCACAATACCGATGGAAAAACAAATTCAGCATAAGCACACTGATAAAGCAGAAAATTACTCAGCCGCATTTCTCCGCTTGTACGGATCAAGAGATCCACATCCGGCAGTCCTGCCGTATACAAGTGCTTTGAAATAGTTTCTTCATTGATCATGTCAGGAGAAAGAGCACCGGCGCCCACTTCTTCACTGATCTCCCGAACCGCCTTCACGATCTCTGCCCGGGCGCCGTAATTGATCGCGATATTCAGTCTCAGTCCTGTGTTGTAACGGGTGATCTCCTCCGCATTTTTCAGGGCTTTTCTTTGCGGAACCGGAAGACCGTCTTTATCTCCCAATATGCGTATGCATACATTCTTTTCGTTCAGTTCATCGATCTCGGATGTGAAAAATTCCAGCAGAAGCCCCATCAGGGCATTCACTTCATCCGGATCTCTTTTCCAGTTTTCAGTGGAAAAAGCATACAGGGACAGGGCCCCGATCCCGATATCGCTGCTTTCGCGAATGATATCCCGGAGCGTCTCCACTCCTCTGCGATGTCCCAGTGCAATCTTCAGTTTATTCTTTTTAGCCCATCTTCCGTTGCCGTCCATAATAATGGCAACGTGAGCCGGTAATGCTTTCTCACTCATCCGTACATACCGTTTCTTCCGCTAAACTTGTCTGGAACCAGGCTGCAATCAGGATACTCCCCTTTTGCATCACCACCCGGCTCTCGCGGGGTCTTTCCGCAAAAATCTCTTTTTTCTTATTGCTTTCAGGGGCAGATGTATAAACCACCTGCCCCTGAATTCCTTCCTGCCGCATCAGCTGCAGGGCTTTATCGATTTTAAGACCCGTCAGATCTGTCATCAGACCTCCATGATCTCCTTTTCTTTATCGGCAGCAACTTTATCGATATCCTTGATGATGCTGTCCGTTACCTTCTGCATTTCGTCTTCAGCCTTATGCTGATCGTCTTCTGTGATAACGGAATCCTTCTTCATTTTCTTGATCTGCTCGATCGCATCTCTGCGCATTCCGCGTACAGCCACCTTGGCTTCCTCAGCGCCCTTACGGACGATCTTAGTGAGTTCCTTGCGACGTTCCTCATTCAGTTCAGGAACGACCAAGCGGATCAGCTTACCATCATTGGAAGGATTGAGGCCCAGATCACTCTTCAGAATGGCCTTTTCCACCAGTGGGATCGCCTTGGGATCCCAAAGAGAGATCGTGAGCAGACGGGGCTCGGGAGACATGATATTTCCTATCTGCTTCAGCGGAGTCTGGGTACCATAATAATCCACCATGATCCTGTCGAGGATCTGAGGATTGGCACGACCGGCGCGCAGGGAAAGCATATCCCGCCTGTAAAACTCAACGGTCTTGTTCATTTTTTCTTTTGCGGCATCGATCACCTGTTTGTACATCGTGAAAACCTCCTCGCTTTTGTGCCTTTATTTTAACCGTTTCCGGTAATATTGGCAAGTATTTTTTGTGCCGAAACAGAAGACGGAACAATCTGCTCCCTTAATCGGAATAGTAATCTCTGTCATACCGGATCACACAATGGTGCCGGGAATCCAACTTTGCGGCAAAAGCAACGATCTTTTCGTTTATTTCTTTCTCGTCTTTCACTTCCGAAGGAAGAAGCACATCAAATATCAGGTTTATCTGTTTTTCTCCCGGAACTCTTCGAAAATCATGAAGGCACAGAGGCGGTTTCATCTTTCCAATAAATTCTGTTATCTGTTTGCGGATTTCTTCCGTCTCTTCGTCACCGGTCACGATCGGATCCATATGGATACAGATCGGGATGTTCAGCGTTTTCAGAATATCGCTTTCAGCACGATCGATCACCTCATGGATCTCAACAATATTGCAGTCTGCATCCACCTCGGCATGAACGCTGGCCATACACCGTCCCGGACCGTAATCATGCAGCACAAAATCATGAATTCCATTGATACCGTCATACGAAAGCAGCAGTCTGATCACTTTCTGCCCCAATTCTTTATCAGGCTTTCCCCCAAGCAAACGGTCAACCATATCTTTGAGCACTCCGCATCCTGCTTTCAAAACAAGAAGCGCCACCAGAAGTCCGATATAACCATCAAGATTGATCCCAAACAGCATTGCAATAACCATCGCGATCAACACCGCAGAGGTCGCCATCACATCGCTCAGGCTGTCACTTCCGGCAGCAAGCATTGCAGGATTTTCATATTCCATTCCGATATAACGGTATACCCGCCACAGAAACAGCTTGAACAGAATGCCTGCGATAAGACAGATAACGGCAATCACACTGAACACCGGCATTTCAGGATGAAGGATACTCTCGACCGCAGATTTGAACAATTCCACTGCAAACACAACGATCAGCACGCCGACCCCGAGCGCACCGATGTATTCGATTCTTCCATGGCCGAAGGGATGATCCTTATCATAGGGTTTCTGAGCCAGACGCACCGACACCAATGCCACCAGAGACCCTCCCGCATCGGAAAGATTGTTGAAGCCGTCCGCTGTTACGGCAACCGATCCGGTAATGGTGCCCAGCAATATTTTCATCACCGCAAGCAGTATATTAACGGAAAGTCCTGTGATGGAACCCACTGTTCCCGCCCTCTGACGGTTTTGCTGAGACCGTTTGTTATCCTGTTCCTTCATGAACAGCTTTACAAACCATTTACTCATTCACTTCACCTTTATAAAAAGCCGGATCACATTTTCGCGATCCGGCATGATCCCTTTATGGAATTTACTCCACGGTAATACACTTGGACACGCACACTTTGGCACATTCGCCGCAGCGGGTGCATTTGTCAACATCGATCCGGGCATAACCATCCACCACATGGATGGCATCGTATTTGCAGGTCTTTTCACAGCGCATGCAGCCTATGCAGGCCTTCATACATGCTTCCCTTGCAAGACGTCCCACATCACTGTTCTGACAGCGAACGAGCACACTGGAATTCTGGGGCTTAAGCTGGATCACATGGCGGGGGCATACATTGGCGCAGCTTCCGCAGGCAGTGCACTTATTCTGGTCGATCACTGCGAGGCCATGAACGATCTTGATCGCATCAAATTTGCACACCTTTACGCAATCGCCTAAACCCACACAGGCAAAACGGCAATTCTTCGGTCCGCCCGCCATCTGACTGGCCATCTGGCAGCTCTGGTATCCATCATAGATGTAACGTTCACGGGTTACACCGCATTCACCCTGACAGATCACTCTTGCCACCATCGGTTCCTTATCAGTCACTTCAGCGCCCATGATCTCAGCGATCGCATTCGCCGTCTTGCTCCCACCGGCAGCACAGCCATCCACAGGAGCCTTCCCCTCCACTACTGCCTGGGCAAAACCATCACAGCCGGGAAAACCGCATGCGCCGCAGTTGGCGCCCGCCAGGCAGGAACGCACCTTTTCCACCCGTTCATCCACCTGAACATGAAACTTCTTGCTCGCAAAACTCAATACCAGGCCAAACCCGCCTCCGAGTACACCCAGAAGAAGGACCGCATAAAGTATATTCTTGATATCCATGTTCTGTCCTCCTTATTTGACCATGCCGGAGAAGCCCATGAATGCAATGGCCATAAGTCCGGCAATGATCAGACTGCTGGGAAATCCCTTGAAGGTTTTAGGAATATCGGAGAATTCAAGCCGCTCACGCACACCCGCCATCAGTACGATCGCGAGCAGGAAGCCCACTCCGCCAAACACGCCGTTCAGTACACTTTCAAGCAGATTGTACTGATACTGGATATTATACAGCGTCACACCCAGCACAGCACAGTTGGTGGTGATCAGGGGAAGATAAATACCAAGTGAATTATAGAGCGCAGGCAGGCTTTTTTTCATGAACATTTCAACAAACTGCACCAGCGCAGCGATCACAAGAATGAATGCGATCGTTTGCATATAAGCCAAACCCAGCGTTTCCAGCAATTGATTGACAAACCAGGTGATCAGACTGGCAATGCCCATAACGAAGGTCACCGCGATGCCCATGCCGGCAGCTGTTTCCACTTTTGATGAAACCCCCAGGAAGGGGCAGCAGCCGAGGAAACGGGAAAAGATAAAGTTATTGCAAAGCACGCAGTTCACAAGGAAAAGACAGAGGGTACCGATATTAGTGATTCTCACAGCAATCCCTCCTTCTGTGCTTTTTTAGCAGCAACTTTTTCAGTGATCGTGTTGATGATGCCCAGCAGCAGACCAAAGGTGATGAACCCTCCGGGAGCCAGAATGAACAGCAGCATCGGGTTGGACGCATATCCGACGCCCAGGATGTTCATGCCAAAGATCCCGCCGGTTCCGAGCAGCTCACGAATGGAACCGATCAAAGTCAGCGCACAGGTAAAACCAATTCCCATTCCAGCACCGTCCACAGCGGAAGCCAGCACCCCATTCTTGCTTGCAAAAGCTTCTGCACGGGCAAGAATGATGCAGTTGACAACGATCAAAGGAATAAAGATGCCAAGGGATTCATAAAGCGAAGGCAGGAAGGCCTGCATCAGCATCTGGATCATGGTAACAAAGGTGCAGATCACAACGATGAAGCACGGAATGCGCACCTTATCCGGAATCACCTTTCTCAAAAGTGAGATGACCACATTGGAACCGATCAGCACAAAGGTGGCTGCCAGACCCATACCCACACCGTTGATGGCTGCCGTGGTCACGGCAATCGTGGGACATGTGCCCAGCACCAGACGGAAAGTGGGGTTCTCGTTCAGCAAACCGTTCACAAAAACGCCGCTGAGGTTTTTTTCATTCTTAGGCATTCTGCTTCACCTCCCCGAATATTCTGCGTTTGGTAACGCGGTCGATCAAAGGAGTAAGGATGTTCATCATCATAATGGCAAAGGTGACTCCTTCCGGATAACCTCCGAAACGGCGGATCAAAACCACGATCACACCGCAACCAAATGCAAAAATGCATTTTCCGGCAGTCAGCATGGGGTTTGTTACATAATCAGTCGCCATATAGACCGCTCCGAAAAGGACACCGCCTGAAAGCATCGCATTCAGCGCTTCCTGAATATTGCCGGAGAAAATCAGGGTCATCACTCCCACCGTGAGGGTAAAGATCACAGGAACATGCCATCTTACCACTCCGGTGATAAGCAGGATCGCAAGTCCCAACAGGATCGCGAACTTGCAGGTTTCACCAATAGAACCGGGAATATTGCCAAGGAAAAGATCCAGCGTGGAAAACACGCTGGGAGCACGCAAAGGAGTTGCGCCGGTAAACGCATCGGTAAAGGGGGTAAAGAAGGTTCTTTCCGGCTGGGCGTAGGTGCTCATGTAAGCTGGCCAGCTCACAAGCAGCACAGCACGGGCTGTAATGGCGGGGTTCAGGAAGTTGCATCCAATGCCGCCAAAGAGCTGCTTTACCAGAATGACCGCAAACACGCCTCCCACAACAGGCATCCACCAGGGCGCGCCCGAAGGCAGGTTGAGGGCAAGGATCACTCCGGTCACCGCAGCAGACAGATCACCGATGCGAACAGGTTTATGGCAGAGCCTCTGCCATACATATTCGCTGAGCACACAGGTCGCCACTGAGATCACCAGCAGCAGCGCGGCATTGAAACCGTAAAGATAAATTCCTGCAGCTGCCGGCGGCACCAGGGAAATCAGCACGGTACGCATCAGATCCTGTGTGTCATGGGTAGTATGGATATGCGGTCCGGATGACAGTCTCAGATTCATACGCTCATATCCCCCTTATATTGATAAGCTCACGCGCGTTTTTGAAGGAAGCGACCAGCCATCTGCGCGCAGGACATACATATGCACAGCTGCCGCACAGGATGCAGGTCATCAGGTTCTCGTCCTTTGCTCCCTTCAGGTCATTCCGGTCGCAAAGATTTTTCAGCAGATAGGGATTAAGCCCCATCGGGCACGCATCCACACATTTTCCGCAGCGGATACATGCGGTTTCTTCCAGTGACTTCGCGTTCTGATACCGGATCGCCACGATGCCGCCGCAGCCCTTGGTGGTGGCGATCATATCGTTGGGAGCACACAGTCCGGTCATGCTTCCGCCGGAAATGATCTTGCCGACATAATCATCATAGCCGCCGCAGGCGCCTACAGCATCCTGGAACACCGTGCCGATCCTGAGGCGCAGATTGCCCGGTTCCCGGATGCAGCCGGTCACAGTAACGACGCGGTCTACAAGAGGCCTGCCGTCGATCACGGCATCCGCAATCGCTGCAGCAGTGGCCACGTTCAGCACGACTGCGCCCGCATCCATGGGCAGCTTTCCGTTTGGCACTTCCCTGCCGGTCACTGCGTAGATCAGTTGCTTTTCTCCGCCCTGCGGATACTTGGTGCGCATCACGGCTACCGACACGCCTTCACGTCCGTAAGCGGCTTCGCGGATGGATTTTACCGCATCCATCTTGTTATCCTCGATGGCGATCACACCATTTTTTACATTCAGAGCCCGCATTACCGCACGCAGACCATCGACCACACGCATGGGTTCTTCCACCATCAAACGATGATCTGCAGTAAGGAAGGTCTCGCATTCCGCGCCGTTCAGAATGATGGTGTCAATGGTTTTTCCTTCAGGGATCGTCAGCTTTGCGTGGGTCGGGAAGCATGCGCCACCAAGACCGCAGATGCCGGCGTCCCTGATCGCCGGTATGATCAGAGCCGGATCCACCTTTTCCACATTACCAAGGCCATGCAGTTCCACCCAGGTATCATTAAAATCATTCTGAATGCATACACAGGTGCTGGGGCCCTTCCCGGTCATCTGCCGGGGCCCCACCTCTGTTACAAGGCCGCTCACCGAAGCATGGACCGGCACACCCCTGGGGCCATTGGCTTCGCCAATCACCTGGCCCATCAGCACCTTATCGCCCTTCTTTACGCAGGGAGTGCTGGGGGCGCCCAGATGCTGATCCATCGCGATACAAACACTATCCGACACATATTCGCGGATCGGTTCTCCACGGGTCGGAAGCTTTCCGTTCGCCGTGGTGCTCAGAGGATGAATCCCGCCTTTGAATGTCAGTTTTTTCATTAGGCATCTCCTTTATATCCTGCATGCCTGCAGGATCATTTAGACAGTTATAAATTGGGATGATCCGGGTCTGTCATATCGACAGCACGCCCAAGCATTTTTTCGGCAAGGGCTATGTTTTTTATCTGCAAGGCTTCACGGATGGCAGTGGAGGAAATCCGAACCCCATCCTCCGTACACACAGACGGGATCAAAGATAACCCCACTCCGTGTTCCCTGCAAAGGCTTTTCAGCTCTGCCGCACCGGTATCTCCATTCAGGCCAAAGCGATGATCCTCTCCCGCAACGATCCATCGGCAGTGAAGTTCTTTTAACAGAAAACGTTCAAAATAGTCTCTGCCGGAAAGATCCCGTATCGTTTCATCAAACGCAGAAAAGATCACCCGATCTGCTCCGTATGATAAAAGCAGCTGCTCCTTGCGTTTATTATCTGTAAGGCACATCGGTTCCTTTCCCGTCAAAACGCTCATAGGAGAGACAAGAAAGGTGTGCACGAACACGGGTAACCCGGTGTTTTCCCTGAGTTCACACGCCCTTTGGATCAATTCCCTGTGTCCCAGATGCACCCCGTCAAAGAAGCCAAGACACAGGATGCATCCTTCAGTAAGTCCGGTCATCGAATCTCCTGTCGGCATGCCGTTCTGAATTGGTAGGGCATTTATATTCTACCTGATCCAATTCTAAACCGTTTTAAGGTACAGAATCACATCCTGCACCTTGCATACCACTTGAAAAAAGTATATCACATGATCCACCCTGCGTCAACACAGCTGCGCAGCGTGAAAATCGCTGTAACCGGCGGGTAACCAGCCTTTGACAGCTGTATTACTGCTGCGAAATCATTATACTCCCGAACTGCTGAAATAGATATCCCCAAATTTCATTGTGCTTTACTTTTCACATCTGTCATTGCGTTTTTCATCCGGGATCAACCGTTTTGGGGATGTTTTCTAATGGATCATATTGCTTCAGTTTTTCCAGATCAGGTCCATCATATCCTGATCAAAGGAAGCACACTTTTGCACATTTGTTCCATCTTCCGTTCCGCAGCCGCCTGATCCTCCGCCCTTACAGATAAATACAGCTTCAGCTTCGGTTCTGTTCCGCTGGGACGCACAACCAGCGTCATCTCTTCCCCGAAGCGAAACAGCATCACATTGGAAACGGGTAGCGTGATTTTCTCTTCCTTACCAGTCAGATGGTTTTTCCGAATCCGCAGCAGGTAATCCTCCGTAACTGTCAGGCACGTTCCGAGCAGCTCTTTAGGCGGATCTCGCCTGAGCTTTTCCATGATCCCCGCCATTTCCTTCATCCCGTTTTCTCCGGGAAAGGTCATGCTTTCAAGAGACTGCTTCCATACGCCAAAGCGCTGCTGCAATTCCCTGAGAGCATCAGCCAGGCTCTTTCCAAGTTTTTTCCATTCTGCAGCCATGCGGCAGATGAGCACCGCGGCATTCACACCATCCTTATCCCTCACATTAGTCCCGGAAAGGTAACCATAGCTTTCCTCAAAGCCAAGCAGATATCTTTCTGGATGTCCTTCTTTTTCAAGAAGACCGATCTGCTCTCCGATATATTTGAAACCGGTCAGCACATTTCGTAATTCCACGCCGTAGCTCCGTGCGATCTCCTCCGCCTGCCCCGTGGTAACGATCGTTTTCACCATCACCGGGTTTGTCGGCATCGTTCCGTCCGCCACGCGTTTGCTGCACACATAGTCCATCAGCAGAACGCCGATCTCATTGCCGGTCATCAAGCGAAGCTCTCCGTTATCCCAAACCGCTGTTCCAACACGATCACAGTCCGGATCTGTAGCAAGAAGCAGATCGGCACCCGTCACACGCATTTCCCGAATTCCCAGTTCCAGCGCTTCCCGTATTTCCGGGTTCGGATACGGGCAGGTCGGAAATGCGGGATCGGGTTCCTTCTGTTCCTCCACGATCTTGATGCTGCTAAAGCCTGCACGCTTCAATGCCTCCAGCACCGGAACCAGACCCGTTCCATTCAAAGGAGTATAAACGAGCGAAAGCTTCTCCGCATCTTCCTTCCGTCCTTCCGTCAGACAGCCGATCATATCCAGATAGCTTTCGTTGCAATCCGGGCCGATCGTCCGGATAAGACCTCTTTTTTTCAGCTCTTCCATTTCTCCGGTCTTTACCCCGTCGAAACAGTCTACCGGTCGGATACAGTTTTCGATTTCAACAGCAGCATCATCCGTGATCTGGCACCCGTCAGGCCCATAAACCTTATATCCATTATACACAGCCGGATTATGGCTTGCCGTGATCACGATGCCTCCGTCCGCATGAAAATAGCGCACCGCATAGGAAAGCATCGGAGTCGGTGTTAAAACAGGGTACATATAAACCGTCACCCCATTTTCCGCAAGAATGCACGCCGCGCGTTCTGCAAACAGATCACTGTTTTTCCGGTTATCATGAGCAATTGCGACAGACGGATGTTCCGCGTGCAT
Source organism: Clostridia bacterium (assembly GCA_045617125.1). GTDB lineage: Bacteria > Bacillota > Clostridia > Christensenellales > Aristaeellaceae > ZC3RG03. The sequence continues at coordinate 22,089 of JAZLIA010000081.1, forward strand.
TTTGAGATAATCGGCATATCCCTGCGTTGCTTTTCCTACGGTGTAAATATTCATTCGGTTTGACCCTGCGCCGATCACCCCTCTGAGTCCGCCCGTCCCAAAGGAAAGTTCACTGTAAAAACGGTCACGTATCTTTTCTTCATCACCGCAGATCTCCTCAAGCTCATGAAGCAGCTCAGCATCCTGGCATTTCTGAATCCAGCGTTCATATTCCTGCAAAATCATCGTTACCTCCATATTCATATACAATTTATCTTTTCCTTATCAAAAAAACATGAGCAGAAGCTTCATTCTGCCCATGCCATGTTATGCTTTACGATCCGGCTTCAGTCGTTCTTCTCATCCTTGACGATATAATTCTGAAGCTTTCCGATCAGCACCGGAATCTGTGTATCCTCCATATCTCCGGTATCCATCATCATATTATCCTTTGAGGAATACATAATGGCAAAAATACCGAGAGTGGATTTGGGGTCAACACAGAATTTATTGCCGCCGCGAAGTAAAAGCTCGCTGGTGAAGTCCTTGCAGATCGAGCTTAACTGCTCGGCCTCTTTCATGCCGTCCACATGGATTTTGATCAACATACGATTCATCTCCTTACTGTCTGAACTGCGGTCTTTCCCGACCGCAGTTCAGATTCTACTGCATTTCCCTGCCGGAATCAATTCGCAGCAGTAACAAGCTTTCATCGTATTTTTTGTTGATAATGTACAATCTGGATTCCGTATTTGGCATTGCATATCCGGTTACTGTTATTGCATTACATTTCAAACAGGAACGGCATGAGCAGATCCCCATTATTCAGGAAGATCCCTTTCCTTGCGTGTTTTTCATCAAATTTTGTTGGTTTCCCTGGATGACGGCTGTCATACACGGCAAAGGGCACCGCGTGTCCGTCATGCGTACGGGTCGTCATCAAAGTGGGGTGATCGCTGAGCAGAAGGATGCGAAAATCATTATCGATCAAAGGAAGACGTTCAAGCAAAGGACATATCACCTTACGATCAATGCAGGTGATCGCCTCCAGCTTCCGATCCAATTTGCCTGCATGGCTCATTTCGTCCGGCGCTTCGATATGGATCGCCGCAAAATCATCCCCCCGGTCCAAAGCTTCGAGGGCTGCATTCACCTTGCCCTCATAGTTCGTGTCAACATCCCCGTTCGCACCCTCCACTTTGGGAGTGTTGAGTCCCGCAAGAGCAGCAATACCCCACACAAGCGGCACAGCTGAGATCACATCCCCCTTGTGACTGTATTTTTTCAGGAAGCTGTCAAGCCTTGCGGCTCTTCCCGGCCCCCAGGGCCAGATCATATTGGCAGCAAGCTCTCCCCGTTCGCAGCGCGCCTGGTTGACCGGATGCCGGGAAAGCACCTTATGACTGATCAGCATGATCTCGGTAAGCTCATCTGAAAAGGTTCCCTTGGGCATATACGGGGAGATTTCTTTTTCCAGTATGTTATGCGGCTCCGTCAGGGTAAAGGCGCTGTCGGCATCGGCATTGATCACTCCGATATGCCGAAACGTACGGCTGATATGAATTTTCAGACCGATCTTCTCAGTTGCTGCGGAAAATTCAGGGTCATTCACCAATGCTTCCATCAGTTTCTCAGCATCGTCCCCTTCGACATTTCCACCGTTATGAGAATGGATGATCCCGTTTTCCACATTGCATAGGTTCACGCGGAAGGATACCTGCCCTTCCTCCAGCATGACTCCAACACCGGCTGCTTCCAGAACACTGCGCCCTGTATAATACTGCCTGGGATCGTAACCGAAAATATTCAATATCGCGGTATCACTGCCCGGCGCAACTCCGGCAGGCACGGTTTGAACAGTGCCGAAATAACTGCCCGCAAGCGTATCGAAGTAAGGCAGCTCCAGGCTCTCAAGAGGGGTTTTCCCATTCAGCTCTTCAAGCGCTGTATCAGCCATCCCAAGTCGGAGGC
>JAZLIA010000082.1:0-28113 GCA_045617125.1 Clostridia bacterium
TCTTTTCCCCTCTGGCGTTGCTTCATTCCGGTCAACGTACGGTTCATGTACGTCTCCCTCCATTCAGCTTAGCCAGAACGAAAAATATGCGGCGCATCTGTTCAGCTTTTAAAACTCGTTTAGTATGAACGGTGATGATGATCAGGCCTTTGCCGATATACAGAATTTCCTGGGTTATTCGATAGCGACGATCTCGGTGAAACCCGTCAGCATAAAAATATCCTGCACGACCGGCGGAACATTTCGGATCACGAGCCGCCCATGTTCGCTCATCAGCTGATGCAGATATAAAAGTGCCCGAAGACCGGCGGAGGAAAGATATTCCACCTCCTCCAAGCTGACTGCGAGTTCCGTGATGCCGTCCAGAGATGAGGCCACTTCTTCCTCAAATTTCGGTGCGGAAATGGCGTCCAGCTTTCCTTTTACGGTGATCAGCAAACGGTCGCCGTTCTGGCATTTATTGAGCATCATTCTGCATTTCCTCCTTTGCTGCAAAACGGATGGTCAGCTTCAGAGTGTTTTCTTCGTCTATGCGGGAATATTCCGTATCGTCTGTATAGCTTTTTGTGATATAGATGCCAAGACCACCGTGCATACGCTTCGAAACGGGAGCCTGAAAATCGGGAGGAGCAGCGGAAAGCGGATCAAAGGCGATGCCATTATCACAGAAGGTGATGTAGAGCGCCTGTTCGGTGGTGTCGCATGTGACAGAAACCTTTGTTGCTCCGCTGTATTTTACGATGTTGGAAAAGATCTCGTCCACACAGATGCTGATCTGTATCTGACGCTGCCTGGGAAGCTCTGTGCTTTGGACGGCTTTGGCTACAAACAGTTCAACATCATCGAGCGCTTCCAGCTCCGGTTTCACTGTGAGCGTGCTTTTTGTCGGAGCAAGCCTTTGCAGAGCAAGCATGGTGATATCGTCAAACTGCGGGGCGTCTGCGGCAAAGGAAGAGATCTCCTTCTTCACATTTTCGATCAGATCCTCCATACTGCCGCTTTCGTGCCGGTTGAGTGCATCAAGCAGCTTAGCTTCACCGAACTGCGTGTTATCCGGAGCGTTTGCTTCGGTGACGCCGTCGGTGTAGACGAAGAGCACATCGCCTACGTCAAGATGGAGCCGGGTCTCGGTATATTTCATCCTGGCAACACCGCCGAGCACTAAGCCATGCTTGTCGCGGAAAAGCTCAAACGTGCCGCCGTGTTTGATGATGGGATATTCATGGCCTGCGTTTGCCGTGACGAGATCTCCCGTTTGAAGGTCATAAATGCCGAGCCACACCGTGACGAACATTCCTTTCGGGCTCTTCTCATGCAGCTGACGGTTGACCTCCTCCAGTACCTGTCCGGGAGAATTGCAAACGGTGAGCTTGTTGTCGAGCATCAGTTTGGACATCATCATATAAAGCGAAGCCGCGATCCCCTTGTCGGCAACGTCTGCAACGATCAAAGCAAGGTGGGTGTCATCAAGATAGAAAAAGTCATAGAAGTCGCCGCCGACTTCTCTTGCGGGATGCATTTTTGCCGCAAGGTCAAACGGATAACATGAGCTTTTGGGAAGCTCTGCAACTGCCGGAAGGGCCTGCGATTGAATTCTTCCCGCCGTTTCGAGCTCGGTTTCCACACGAGCGGTCGACTTGGAAACTTCATCCTGTTTCAAAACCATATTTCTACCTCTTACTGCGATCACATAGCATGCACCTGCGACGATCACAAAGATCATCCACTTCGGAAGAAAGGATTGGAGCATCACGGCACGCACATAATCCATGCGGGAACTGACATAAAAATTCATATCAGGCGAATCCATGTTGAAATAGGCTCCGAAGAATGCTGAGATCGCAAAGAAAATCGTTGTCAGCAGAGAGACCTGCAGGGTAATATTGCGGGAATAGTACCAGCAGCTGAAAATGACCGGTATGACGATCACCAGCGTAACATTGTAGAGCAAAATGCTGTCAAGGTAGGCAAAAGTCAGGATCAGAGAGATCAGCGTGATGTTCTTGATCCAGGATCTCTGCCCCTTGAACGCAAGGCAAATGACAGACGGCAGAAGCAGCAGGATGATGCCGACCGGGAAAACATACAGGGTGTATTCTTTCCCGATCGCAAGCACACCGAGCGTGTTCAGCACCCAGCACAGAGCAAGACCGACTGTGCACGCAAGCATAAACCTGCCGACAAGCAGATTTGCCTTGACCTCGTTTTCATGGAAGATCTGTTCGGTGGTGAATTCACTTTTTAATGCGGAGAGCCCGCGGGATATATGAAGTGGTTTCTTTCTTTTCATAATGCTTCCAAATACTTTTCACACAGCAGCGTTCGTTGGTCATTTGTTATTTGCAGCACCGTGGTAAGATAGTTTTCGGCGCTGCCCCAGGTTTCTGTGATCTGGCGGAAAACGTGTTCGGCAATGTTTTTGCCGATGCCGTTATAATAGCGTATCTCGTCCATGGCGGCGCTGTATTGTTCCCTTCTCAGGCTTTGCGCCATGTTTTCCGTGACGGCAAAGGTGGCAATGGCGGAGGCATAGTAGTCTGTTTTGATGTCTGAAGGATCTGCGCCGAGACACAGCAGAAGCAATGCCGCAACGATGCCTGTGCGATCCTTACCGCTGGTGCAGTGGAACACGGCGCCTTTGACCTGACTGTCCGCCAGAACCATGAACACCTTATGCAGGCTTTCAACAGAGGCTTTATCGGTGAGAACGGCAAGATACATATCCTCCATGCTCAGGCAGCTCAGATACTCTGAAAGGTAAAAAGCCTTTTCTTCAGGAACCGTTGCCTGTACATATTTTTCACCCACATTTTTCTGGTACTCGCTGAGCTCCACGGTTGGCAGTGGGCAGGAGATATAGCGGAATGATCCGATGTTCCGGTCAGGATAAGCTTTCACTTCGTCCGGACTGCGCAGGTCGATCACCGTGTCGATCTCAAGCGAACGCAAATGTTCTGCATCCTCGTTTGTCATGTCATGCAGCCTTGCCGAGCGTATCAGGCAGTTGCTCCGGATCCGCCTGCCGGAGGCGGTGAGATATCCGCCGAGATGGCGTGCATTCGGCACGGAATGAAGGTGAACGGATTGACGCGCACTCAGTTCCAGGGCAGCGTCAAACAGTGTGTCGTTCAGCCCGGAACAGGTGTCGGAGGGCACCGACTGAGCAGGTTTTCTGGAGATGCTTTGCAGCATATAATTCATCGTGCATTCCGTGATGACGTCAGGAGTTTCTCTTCGCCTGGAAAAGTACTGATTCACAAAGAGGATCAGCCGGAAAATCGCTTCGTCAAGCGTTTTCGTATCCGTGATCGGATTGCCGTTTATTCCCAGATTATGGAGCTTGTCCATATGATCGGCTGCAAAAATGATCCTTTCCATTGTTCCCATGGCAGGGCGGCCATTATGATAGCGGATCCCGTTCAGGATTTCAGGATCAGTGATGCCAAGCTCTTTTTCCACGAGGCAGGCGCTGGCGACTGAGTGAAGAATATGCTGATAACCCAGTTCAAAGGATGCGATAGGGAGCTTGTTTTCCAGGATCACGCGGGCATTTTCCTCATTGGACCGCTCTTTCGCATAGTCATGCAGTAAACCGGCAGTTTCTGCTTTGTCGGCGGAGCAGTCGGTCCTCTCAGCAAACATGCGGGCCAGCTTTGCGACCTTGAAGCAATGCAGCGCGCGCTTTTCGGTCAGACACGACCGTATTTTTTCCCAATACGCATTCAATGCCGCCGAGGGTTCTTCCGCCAGCGGCTGTATCTGTTCGGCAAAGGGATAAAGCGCCCCCTGCTGGGCTTCCGGAACAAAGGAGACCTGCTGCATGATCGTGATGTTCGGGGGCAGCACGCCCGGAACGAGTGAATCGGCACAGAAACAATAGAATTTTCCGTTGCTGCCAAGCAGTTCCCCGTTCAAAGGAGGGTCTGCCTGAAAAACTGCCGTGATCCATCCGAGCATTCGACGCACCACCTCTTTCCATCAAGAGAATCATATCCTACTTCGGGGGGAAAGTCAATCTTTGCAGTACTTTCGTACAGGGTAACTGTAGTACTTTCGTACAGGGTAACTGTGGCTCTTGATCTGCTTTGATTGGAATGAAACCGGGCATGATTCTGCAAAATAAATGCGTCTGCTGCTTCATTTTTTCCGGATCATATGGTATGATAAAGAAAAGAATAGATTTTCGGGAGTGCAATATGATCTGGTATCGAGTGCTGTTTCTTAACCGAAAGACCTTTTCGGCAGCTGCTGTGGGAGAATTTTTACTGCTCATTGTCAGCACATGTCTGATGATGATGACAGGTCAGATGACCTTTTTTCCAACAGCCTGTATTCTGCTGCTTTTCTTTATGAGTGCCGGGCTGTGCGCTGCATGGAAAAAAGAAGATCTGCTGAGAACCGGCGGGCTGGTCGGCGGAATATTACTGGTGGAGCTGTGCCGTTATATTTATATGTCAGAACAGTATCTGAACACCGGTGTGGACGTTATTGTTTCAATGGGGCTGGTGCAGTGCATGCTTCTTTCTTCCTACCTGATGATAAGCTTTGTGATCCTGATGGTGGCATACAATCATTTCACGATCAGCCTTGGGAAAAAAAGCGGCCGCACCAAGCTGATCGCCAATCAGGTATCGATCTGTGTTCTGCTTGTGTGCTTCCTGGTGATGACTGTGGAAAGATGGGTGATCGCCGGGGATCTTCTCCAGCAGTTTACAAACGCGCTGAGCTGTTTGTCTGACCTGTGCCTGTTCGTTATGATCGCCTGCTGCGAATTGTATCTGACTGTGGACGGGCAGATCCTGAGCGTATATCAGCGGGAGGGATAAAGATGAAGCACAATGAGAAACTGGTCGTTATGTATCTTTTCGGTCTGCTGCTCTGCATTTTCTGCATGACCATGCTGCTGCTGATCCAGGGCTTTCCGAGCATCGTGTATCTTGCACTGTGGGCCCTGACCGCATTGGTGGCAGCCAATCTGATCTGGTATCTTCACGAGGAGAAAACACCGAAAAACAAGCTGATCCGTATTTTGCTGAAGCTCAGTTATCTCTCTTTTCCCGCAGTGATATTTGCTACGGTCTATCTGTATCTGACGATGACGGCACAGTTTCATGCCGTGCTTATCCCGGATGCCAAAGGCGATATTTCAGCGCTGGACATGCAGGCTGTCGAGAATGCGGAAAACAGTTATGTGTATGAGACGGAAGAACTGTATATTCTGTTTCCCCAATATAATGAGATCCGCTTTGTCTACAGCGATTGTCCTTCCATGAAGGACCCAGACCTTACCATGTTTGTCACATCCTCATTCTTCCACACCTTTGAACTGACGAGCCGGCATGAAAATGTGGTCGGCGCACATGCATCGAATGGAGTTTATTATGAAGGGGCTGCCGAGAAAAATCTGAGCGCTTTTACCTTCTATGACGGCATGGCGCATTTTACATTGGAAGATCCCGATGAGGCGGTCCGCATAGCCGCCGGGCATGGGGGAGAAGGCTTTGAACAGTTTATGGCCATCTGGGAAGGAACGAAGACACGGGATATCCTCAGCAAACGCCGGTGCTACCGGGTGATGGCAGAGCTGAACGGGAGAGTCTGCATCATAGAAAGCAAAAAGATCATGGGATATGCCGATTTTATTCGTGCAGTTCAGGATATCGGCGTGAATACGGCACTGTATCTGGACATGGGCGCGCACAGCTCCTACTCCAAATATCGCCGCAGTGACGGAGAAGTGATCAATCTGTTTGGCAAACGCGGTGAATTCGTCCATTCATGGGTCGCATTCTATCGATGAGCAAGTCATAGAAAAGAAAGGTTATTATAGGCGAAAATATGAGCAGAAAACAAAAGATGGCTGTATGGATCATTCTGACTCTCATCGTTGTGCTGCTTGGATCACTGATCCTGTTTAACATAAAAGCGGATCCGAAAGCATCTCAGGATCGAGGAACTTCAACTGCCATGGAAAATATTACGGTTCTGAATCTTTCCGGAACGTGGTATGAAATGGGTCGGCAGTATGGCAGGCTTGCGAAAGAGCAGCTGAATGAAGTGTTCGCTTTTTGTGAGGATATGATCGAAGCCAGGGAAGGAAATGCAGATAAAGCCGTTTCCATTGTGGGAAATCAGGTGGAACAGATGCCCTATACGATCCGGGAGTTTTTCAGGGGAGCTGCCGAAACATCCGGCTTTCGCGCAGAACAGTTGTATGTCGTGAATGCTGTTGAACGCATTGCCGGTTTGCCAAAGTGCAGCATGGCGGCGGTTTGGGGCGATTATGCCAAAGAACGGATGGTCATAGGACGGAATTATGATTACGGTGAGATCTTTGCTGAGCTGCGCAACGATGTGCTGGTTACGGTTTTTAACCCCTCGGACGGAGCGCTGTCCACCGCGATCATTGGCTATGCAGGTGAGATCTATGCTGTGAACGGCATGAATGAGGCGGGTCTGTTTCTGGAACTGAATAACGGAAAACCTTCCGCGCCGATGAGCCCGCCCGATGAGCGGATCACAGGAACGACTTTATTGCTGGATGTGCTGTTTGAGGCGGATTCGCTTGAATTCCTTGACCGGTATTTCAACACGATGCAATGCAGTTCATCATACATTATCAATGTGCTGGACGGAAACTCGGCACGCTCCTATGAGTGGTGCCCGATTGGAGTGAAGCACGGGGAAAATGATAATCCGGCAGGCATGCTGGTTTCCACAAACCATTTTGTCAATCCTGACTGGGAGCTGGAAACGCCCACGGATGAAGAGAGCTAGCAATCATTTACCCGCAGGAAAAATCTGATCGAGCTTTGTGAGAGCAAAAAAGGGAGCATTGATGAGGAGTGCATGAAGCGGATCATTACCACTTCCATTGAAGACGGAGGAAGCGTCAGCGAGCTTACCGTCTATCAGATCGTTGCTGTACCTGAAAAGGGGATCCTGTGGGTAAAAACCGTCGATTCCGATCGTTGGGCCAGGATCGATCTGAATGAGTATTGGCAATAAACCGATGTCAGAGCTGCTTTCGGTTTATTTGCGTACCGCCAGCAGATAGGCTACTCCTTCCGGAGCGGAAAGCGGATGCTCGGGTTCAGCGGCATTGTGATTGGAAAAATACTGTGCGGTCATCTCATCGTGGTCAAGAGCTTCGTATACGAGGAAACCATGCCGGGAAAGCAGAGCTTCCATCTCTTCCACAGAATAAACGGCCTGCACGGGTTCGCCGGCGGCCTGTGCCAGCATCCGGTTTTTCATATTCTCTTTGCTGTTTTGCGTGGTTGGATAATCCAGGCAGAGAGCGAAGCCCTCTGAGAGCAGCTCTTTCAGCGATTCCAGAAGCGCAGAGAAGCTGCTCTTTGTAAGGTAGTGGCAGATGCCGAGAAGACTGGCAAAGCTTTTCAGACGCGCATCGAAACCGGCTTTGGCAAGGGCTTCCTTCTGTTCTTCCCGGCTCAGATCACAGGCAATATACCGGGCACAGGAAGGTAGACCTGCTTTGGCGACACGTTCCTGTTTATCGGCGATCATTTCCGGCAGATCCAGATCAAAAACAGCAAGAGGGGCGCTTGCATTCCGGATGGCGTAGGTGTCATAACCGGCAGCGCAAATAAGATATTGACGGCAGCCAAGCCTGATCTCATTTTCCAGCTTTTTCTCGCAGTATGCGCTGCGGCCCAGCACGGACGGGGAAAGCTGACGATCCACGATCAGGCGCAGGCCTTCCTCCGGGGTTCCGTGATGATCCGGAAAAAAGAAATTTACGCCCTGCATCATACTCTGCTCTGCTGTAATATAATCCTCACCAAGAAGCTTTTCTGCCGCGCTGTCCTCAAAAACGGGCAGACAGGAATTTTTGAAATGCCAGGCCCTTGCAAAGCAGCTGATACGGGCAGTCATATGATCCATTTTTGTTTTTCTTTCTCTGTAAAATGGTTCTGTACCAGGTTGGAGACGGGGGAGCCGTGCCCTTATGATCATAGCTATGCTCTATTCGACATTTCTTGAAAAATCCTTTATCTGTTTTAAAAATCGGAATATACGGATCGTGAATAACGGATGTTCAAATAAAAAATGTGTGCCTGTCCGGCACACACATAGAAACTTGTGAAATCAAGCAAATTCCAGGCAGCGTTTTCTGAAATACAGATAGTTTTCCAGCGATACTTCTTCCGGAACACCGTGATCGCAGGTGGGCATATAGCCGCCTCGGGCTTTCATCGCAGGCAGGATCCGATCCACCATCCGGTCGATCGCCTCGGGCCCTTTTGCGATCTCTCTTTTATCAAGGCCGCCGCTGATGCGGAGGTCAGGATATTTTTTCCCGATCTCCACCACATCACAGCCTGCGGCAACTTCAAAGGGGCTCATCGCATTCAGCCCGATCTCGCGATACAGGTCGATCACGGCCGGGCAGTAACCATCCGTATCTACCTGCAGGTGAACGGGACGGGAAGGATCCATCTGCCGACGCTTCATATTGGTGAGTAATTGCTGATAATAGGGGAAGAAGAATTCGCGAACCATATCCGGGCTGATCAGAGCCCCGTTTTTGTAGCAGATATCCTCGCTGATGAACAACTCATCGATGCATACCTGCTTCTGATGACGGGCGATGACCGAATCCATCAAAGTGAGCCATTGCTTCATGCAATCGTGGATCAGCTCGGGATCGTCATAAAGCATGTACATCATGCCCTCGACGCCCATCATGGAACGCAGATACATGCATCCTCCGCTGATGCTCTGGCCAACAAACATGCCCTGCTTTGCCTTGTTTACGATATCCGGCATGAAGGCGTCCATATCAGCCTGACGCTGCGGTGTATCGGGATCCAGACGCCAGCGGCACTTTTCCTCCCACGTGCGGCGGTCTTTTACCGGATGATCGAGATACTGGGGCATGAAGCCTTTTCTGCGGCCTTTAAAAAACAGTACGGAACGGCCTGCCGTATCCTGCACCAGTTCATACTCGCCCCGGTCTTCCAGAACCTTGTTTTCAAAGGCGGGACACAGGGGGGCCTCGGTCCAACCCAGGTTCCATATATCGACCCGTCCTGGCGGGTCAAAGCCGAAAAGCTTTTCCTGTTCGGGCTGCGCATTCCAGTAGCCGTCAAAACCCCATTGTTTCAGGGTAAAGAAACCGAATTCCTTCTGATACAGCCCGGCGCCGGGCACCATATTGTAAAAATCCCAATACTTTTTTGCACCTTCGCACATTTTTTCACGGGGGAGCATTTCGTGAATTCCATCCTGAAGAGGATCGTTTTGCATTTTCTCATCACTTTCTGTTACCGCTGCGGGCAACATGTTTTTTTTTATTATAAAGAGAAATGAGGGAAATGTCAAATTTTGTTATCCTGTTTGAATGGGATCGGGGGCATTTTCTGTTTTGCCTGGGAAACGGTGTTGAACGGCAAAGTTTTTTACCATTGTCTTTTTGGTTAAGATATGTATAATCATAGATATGGGTTATACAGCATGCTTCTGTCGCAGCATTCTTCCCGCGGATATAGCAGGAATGCTTCAATACAGAAAAAGAGGATGATCGGGAGAAGGGATCATGAGAAGATTTGAAGAGAGATTCCCCTTTTGCTGGTTGCTGCTGGGATTCGTTCTGATGCTTTTTTCCTATGGTATTTTTAACACCGGAATTTGCGCATGGCTGTTTGCGATACCGCTCATTCGCTATGTCAACATCCGCCCGAAGTGGTCGTCGATCCTGTGGATGCTCCTTGGCGCGGTCATCGTCGCAAATCTCACATTCTGGGGTCTGGTTCAGGATGGGTTCAATATGATGAATCAGATATACTGTACCGTTAACGGCGTCAGAATGTGGTCACCGTTCTTTGTGTATTTTCTCTGCAGAAAATTCAAGGCTGAAAAGCTCATCGCCTATTTGGCTTTTCCGGCTTCTGTTGCCGTTGTTGAGTTTTTCATTGATAATCCGTTTGTTTCGGTCATGACCTCCCTTTCCGTTTCCCAGTTCTGGAATATAGGCTTGATGCAATTGGCAAGCGTTACCGGTGTGGTCGGCGTTTCGTTTATCGTGACGCTCTGTGCTTCTGTTGTCAACTATACTTGGGAAGACGGATTAAACAGAAATACAGCCATCAGTGCAGTGATCTATGGAATCATTGTGGTTCTGATCACCGGCATCGGAATGAGCAGTATTCAGAAGATCACGACGGGAGATCAGACTGTCAGGGTGGCGGCAAGTGTTGAAAACATCAATCTGTTTGCAGAAAACACAGGTGATCTTGACAAATACGATGGAACATCAGAAGAGAAGATCATAAAAGCAAGTCTTGACATGATCGAAAACAGCGCAAAGGACGCCGCATACAACGGTTCGTCCGTATTGGTTTTCCCGGAGGATGCCTTTGCCTGCACGGAAAACAAGGCGGAATACTTTATTGGTGAAGTAAAAAGGATCGCGAAAGAAAACGATGTCAATATTCTGTTACCGCTTCTGCGGTTTCCGGATGTTGAAGTACAGGACGACGGAGATATCCTGTATTATGTAGTACAAACCGAAACGAGTGTCACCGAGAATGGGCTGAAGAAGACCAACACCCTGAACTTCATCGACCGTAACGGAGAGATGCTGAACATGTATGTAAAAAATCACCTTGTGCCGGTCGTGGAGGAGCCTTTTACTAAAAAAGGCGATGGCAAAACGCCGATAGTTGAAGTGGACGGAGTGAAATACACTTATCTGATATGCGCTGATTACACATCCAATCAGTATGCCTATAACGGAAGAGAAGCCGATATATTCTTAAATCCGTCCTATGATTGGGAAGCGTTTCAGTACTTCACCACTTACGGTGTGCAGGCTCGTGCGATCGAGTGCGGATTCTCAGTTCTCAGGAATCCCGTAAACGGAAATATCGTCCTTTACGATTATTTTGGGCGTCCCCTCCACATGGCAAATGCCATGAATGTCCATACTGGGATCCTGTATCTTGACATCCCGAAGGAAGGAAGACAGACCTTCTATGGCATGACAGGCAACTGGTTCCCATGGATGTGTGCGGCATATTCTGTTTTTGCCATATTCAGCGGGTTCGTTTTCAGGAAAAAGAAAGCAGTTTCTCTTTCTTCTTCCCACGATAGGGCTTGAAAAATATAATGTATGCGGTATCAGGAAAGGCGCATGACAGGAAAATAAATTCTCACCGAAAAACAGCGTTTCTGAGGCTTGCGCTTACCGCGCTTCTGATCGTCATTGTGCTTACGATGGCGGGTTGCGAACGCACTCATGTCAAAACGCAGGACCTGATTTCACAGATGAACGATTTTATCGCAGAGATCTTGGCGGACGGAACTATCGTTCAGCCAAAGCTTGAACCTGGATAAGGATATCGATCCGATCTCGATGAGCATCATCCGCCATCGCTCAGATGAATTCCAATTCGATCCCGCCGACAAAGAGAATGCGATGAACAGGATCACCGTAAAATATCATAAGGAATAAAAAGAAAAGAAAGGAAACAGGATCATGCAGGAATTTGATAAGGTCTCTGCAGAAGAACTGAAAGGTGTTATGGAACTGTCGGATGATGAGCTGGCAGCGGTCAGCGGAGGCACGAACTGACCGTGTTATGGTGCCTGTTTGCTGTCACATGGGGCAGCAGCGATTCCGTCATTGACAGAAAGCGTCAAAGCAGTCAGAGCTAAGAACTGGAATAAGGTGTCTTCCCTCGCGTTGAGTGCAGAGATCAAGAATCTACCGATCGTTGAGAGTTGTTTGGGCTCGTGCTGACAGTCAGATCCTATCTAATACTAAACTCATTTTAAAAACCCAACATTTGCTTGCATCTTTTCTCCTCTGACGTTGCATCATTCCGGTCAACGTACGTTTCACGTGCGCCTCCCTCCATTCAGCTTAGCCAGAGTGAAAAATATGCGGCGCATCTGTTCAGGTTTTAAAACACGTTTCGTATAAGGCATGCTGAAGATAAAGAAGAACCGGTTTGATCCGGATCTTTCTTTGATCCCTGTCATCCTGACAAAATGAGAGATTTGGAGATTTATATGAACAGGATCCGGAATTGCTTTTTTGAAAATCCCCATGGACAGTCTTTCCATTATTGTCTTTATTCGCCTCTGGAATATGAAAGCATGAAGGCGCTGCCGCTGGTGGTCTTTTTGCACGGCTGGGGTGAAAAAGGGCCGGAGGATGGCTCTCGGCTGGATCTGGTGTGCAAGCATGGATATCTTAAATATGCTGCGAAACGGGATTATCCCTTCCTGATCGCAGCCCCGCAATGCCCGCTGGAGCATGTTTGGTGGCAGTATCTTGAAAGCCTGAATGCCTGGCTGGATGAGGTGCTGGAAAAAACGGGAGCAGACCCGGGCCGTATTACGCTTACCGGTCTTTCCATGGGCGGCTATGGCAGCTGGACTTGGGCTCAATGCTTTCCGGAGCGCTTCTGTGCGCTGGTCCCCCTTTGCGGCGGCGGCATCCCGGTGGGCTCTGACAGCCTGGTAAAGCTTCCGATCCGGGCTTATCATGGGGACAGTGATCCCGCGGTGCCTCCCTCTGAAAGCCTGAAAATGGTGTCGTTGATCAACAGCCGGGGCGGTCATGCCGTTCTTACTCTCTATCCTGGCTGCGGGCACAACTGCTGGGAACAGGCTTATCAGGATGAAGAGTTGATCGGATGGATCATGAAACAGGAAAAAGAGTAAAGGGAATACCATATAGGCATCACGATGAGTGGTACCGTTTTATTCCTGCTCCTGCAGCGTTTCGCATTGCAGCATCAGGCTGGCCATCTGTTCAAAAAAGCCGGGCCAGGATTTGGACACACATTCGCTGCCGGTTAGAATGCCGCCTGTTTGGGTGCACAGGCAGGTTAGGGCCAGCGCTACACGATGATCCCCGTGGCAGGAAAGGGGAACGGAAGGCACATGAAGCCGGGAGGGAAGGATTTCGAGGACCTCCTGGGATATCCGGCTCTTTATGCCCAACTTTAAAAGCTCTTCAGTCATGCTCAGCACCCGGTCGCTCTCCTTCAGCCGAAGGCGGGAAAAGCCGGTAAAGAATGCGCCGTGAAGCGCTCCGGCAAGGGAGAAGAGGATGGGCCCCAGATCCGGTTGACCGGCAAGATCAATGCGCGCTTTTCCTTTCCTCAGCGCGGCAAAAAAACGGGCAGCCATTCGATCCGGCTGGAGATCGTTTTCGGGAAGCGCGGGAACGGAAAGGTTTCCGCCGAGCAGGTTGATCGCTTCAGCGATCGCCAGGGCATCTGCGTCCGGAGGAACAGTTTGATCCCCGGCATGGTAAACTTGCTTTCCGGGAATATGGAGCGTATATTCGTTTTCCCATGCAGCCTTAATACCGTACAGGGACAGCACCTGAAGCGTCATGTCGATATAGGAGCGGCTCTCTACAGGAGGGAACAGGCTGATCGTACTGTTCCCATCAAGAAGGGGGAGGGCAAAGAGCAGGCCGGAAACGAACTGGCTGCTGATATTGCCCGGAAAACTGAAAACGCCGCTTCTGAGCGGTCCTAATATGGTGATGCTTTTTTCTCCCCTTCGGAATGAAAGCCCCTGCTTCAAACATAGATCTTCATAAACGGAAAGAGGGCGTTTCATCAGCCCGTCGCCCAAACAGAAGGTGTGCTCATGACCCGTTAAAAGGCACAGCGGGATCAGAAACCGCAGTGTGCTTCCGCTTTCCCCGACAGGGAGAGGCCCTGAAGAAAAAAAACGGCCTCCGATCCCCTGGACCCAAATGCCGGAAGCATCCTCATTGCACCCGGCTCCCAGTTTTTTTAGGCAGTTTACCGTTGCACGCACATCATCGCAGAGCGGGAAGGAGCAGTCAATATGGCTGCGGTTTTCTGAAAGCGCAGCTGCGATGAGAAAACGGTGATGCATCGCTTTGGACGGGGGAGGGATGAACCGGCCTTCCGGATGGGAAGGATGGATATGTGTGATCATGGTTTTGCATTTTCCCTCCGGATCAGGTGATCCATTGCTTCAAGATATCCGTTCAGGCCATGACCGCTGATGGTCTTTTCACAGGCGGCACGAAGATAGCTCACTTTGCGAAAATCCTCCCGCTTTTCCACATCGGTGATGTGTACTTCCACAGCGGGAAGGTTCACTGCCTTCAGCGCGTCCAGCAGGGCGATGCTGGTGTGGGTGTATGCTCCGGCATTGATGATGATGCCGTCATAATGCCCCAGAGCCTGCTGGATGCGATCCACCAGCGCGCCTTCATAGTTGGATTGAAACAGGTCGGCATGGATGCCGGCCTGTTCCGCGTGGGAAAGGATCATACTGCAAAGCTGATCATATCCGGTGCGGCCGTACAGGTCCGGTTCCCGGATCCCAAGCATATTCAGGTTGGGTCCGTTGAGCACAAGGATGTTCATTTATCTGCTTCCTTCCGCTTTGTTTTTTTCCGCAAGCACTTCGAGAAAGATGTCTTCTTCTCTGCTGCAGGGGATGCCGGTGAAAAGCTCGCTTGCACGCACAGCCTGAGCGACCAGCATATACAGCCCGCCCGTGGCGGGGACCCCCATTTCTGCAGCCCTTTTAATAAACTGGGTGCACAGGGGGTTATAGACCGCGTCCGCCGCCCCTTCCAGCAGGGGAAAAGCAGCGGGATCCAGTGCCATCGTTTCTTCGTGCGGAAACATGCCGCACGGGGTGGTGTTGATCAGGATCTGTGCATCCCTGTGATGAAGGAACGCTTCCTCGTAGGGGATCGCTCCCGCTTTACCGGAGCGGCTCACGCGGAGGATCTTTTTTGCATGAAACCGTTCGCACACCTTGAAAGCAGTGAGCGAGGTTCCGCCGGTGCCCAATATAAGCACCTTTTTCCCGGCCGGATCGATACCGGCACGCCGGAGCATACGGGTCATGCCGTACAGGTCGGTATTGTATCCGATCAGGCGGCCGGATCGGTTCACAATGGTATTGACCGCACCGATCTTACTGGCTTCGGGGTCGATCTCATCCAGAAAGGGGATAACGGCCTGCTTGTAGGGAATGGTGACGTTGATACCGAGAAAATCCCGTTTATCAAAAAAGCCGGGCAGGTTTTCCGAGCGAAGCTCCCTGCGCTCGTAACGGTAGGAACCGATCAGATGGTGGATCTCTACAGAATAGCTGTGGATCAGGGGGCAGCCGATCACGCCGTATTCCATTTATTCATCCTCCCGGAACCATTCGCTTCCAAAACGGGCGGCAAGCTGGTCACAGAGCGTGAGAGCGATCATGCTGTCCACAGCCGGGCGGGCCCTGTGAACGATGGCAGGATCATGACGCCCGGTGAGGGCAAGCTGAGTTTCTCTGCCGGATCTTAAGTCCACCGTGTTCTGGGGAATAAATATCGATGGAGTGGGCTTGATCGCGCAGCGGAGGAGCAACGGCATGCCGTTGCTGATGCCGCCGTTGATGCCGCCGTTATGATTGCTTTCCGTAACCACTCGCCCCTCCTTTACGCGAAGCGCGTCGACGCAGTCGCTGCCATGAAGATATGCAAACCGGAAACCGTCCCCGAATTCCACGCCCTTTACCGCGGGAATCGAAAAAAGCGCGTGAGAGAGCATGCCTTCCAGAGAATCAAACCAGGGTTCCCCAATGCCGCCGGGCAGGCCGGTGACGCAGCTTTCCAGCATGCCGCCGATGCTGTCTTTTTCAGCGGCGGCTTTCTGAATGGCTTGCTTCATTTTTTCGGATGCCTCCGTGTCCAGCACCGGGAAAACCGTTTCGTCAAGGGCATTGATATCCTGAATGAGATCGTTGAAAGGTCGGTCCTCCTGCGTACCCAGATGGGAAATATGGGTGCCGATCCGGATCCCTCGGCGTTTCAGAATGCTCAGGGCAAAAGCACCTGCCGCGGTGAGCGGAGCGGTGAGCCGTCCGCTGAAATGGCCGCCGCCGCGGGGATCCTCATAGCCGTGATATTTAAGATGCGCTGTAAAATCGGCATGGCCGGGCCGGGCCGGGATATTCTCGTAGTCTTTACTTTCCACCCGGGTGTTGGGAATGAGCAGGCAGATGGGGGTGCCGCAGGTAAAGCCGCGGTAAACCCCGCTTACGCAGTGAACGGGGTCCGGCTCTGAGCGGGAAGTGGAAATGCCGGGAATGGGCCTTCTTAGTTTCATCCGTCTGGAAATATACTCTTCGTCAAAGGGGAGACCGGCGGGAAAACCATCCAGCACACAGCCGATCATCTCTCCGTGGCTCTCGCCAAAAAGGGTAATGGAAATATTGCTGCCAAAGGTGTTTTTCATTTCGGCCCCCTGTTTGATCCGGTTTGGGTCGGTGCTATATTCTGACGGATCAGTGTTTCCTGATGTTCCTTCGAAAGTGCAATGAGAGAAGAAAGGAAGCGCACATACAGCGGACGCAGAGCCGGATCTTTCAGATATTCCTGTTCCCGGGCGATCATGGCTTTTTCCCGTGCGGCATCTGTAATGGGAAGGCCGTTTTGCTGCTTGCAGGCAGCGATCCTTCCCGCGCATTCCATGCGCCTTGCAAACAGATCGGCCATTTGCCGGTCGATCGCGTCGATCTCTTCTCTGAGAATGCGTATTTCATCCATCCGGGGGACCTCCCTTTCCATTCCTGCCTGTGATCCGTCGGCTTTCCTGTGGAAAATCTTACTGCACGGGATCCGGTTTGTCAATAAATGATAAGGCTGGCAGAAGCGGAAGGAAGGCAGAAGGCACGGATGATCCCGGCAGAAAACAGGATATAATAAAGGGGCTGACAACAGCCCCGAAACAGAGATCATATTTGAATTCCATTGAGGATGAGACCGCGAACGGGATAACCGAAGGCGCAGCAGCTGTAGGATCCTG
Organism: Clostridia bacterium; assembly: GCA_045617125.1. Classification (GTDB taxonomy): domain Bacteria; phylum Bacillota; class Clostridia; order Christensenellales; family Aristaeellaceae; genus ZC3RG03. Next base: position 16,833 of record JAZLIA010000082.1, read on the forward strand.
TGTCCCGGTTCATAATGCTATTTTTCAAGCACATCCTTGATGGAGGCAACCACTTTTTTATCATAGCAGCCAAACACCTGATCCACCAATTGCTGATCGGGCTTTTTGGTAAGCAGGCTCACCACGGGCACCAGGATCATGCCGCCCAGCATCGCGAATGCGCCGCAGTTGATGGGGCTTTGCAGGAACGGAGGGAACGCGTTCTTGAAAAGCATATTCAGGATCATCAGCACAGAGCCCCAAATGAAGCATGCCACACAGGAGGCGCCGGTGGTGCGCTTCCAGTACAGGCTGTAAAGGAAAGGCGCCAGGAAGGAACCGGCCAGCGCGCCCCAGGACAATCCCATCAGCTGGGCAATAAAGGTGACGTTCAGCTTGTACTGGATGATCGCGATCAAGGCGGAGATCAGGATGAACACGGCGATAAACAGTCGGATGATCCGTAAGTCTTTCTGATCGTTCTTCTTGCCCTTCATCACTACGGGATTGATGAAATCCAGCGTGAGAGTGGAGGAGGAAGTGAGCACCAGAGATGAAAGGGTGCTCATGGAAGCGGAGAGCACCAGAATGAGCGCAATGCCGAAAACGAAGGGGGAAAGCCGGGAGAGCATTTCCGGAATGATGGCATCGTATCCTTCTTTGGCCACGTTGATATCAAACAACCTTCCGAAACCGCCAAGGAAGTAGCAGCCTCCGGCAACGATCAGAGCGAATACGGTGGAAATGACGGTTCCCTTGTGAATGTCGTTTTCACTTTTGATCGCGTAAAATTTCTGCACCATCTGGGGAAGGCCCCATGTGCCCAGGGAGGTGAGGATCACCACGCTGAGCAGATTCAGGGGATCAGGCCCAAAGAAGGAAGCGAAAACGCCGGGCTGACTGGAAGCTTCGGGGTCATTTATCTGGGCCAGTGCAGCCAGGGAGCCATTGAAGCCGCCATTCAGATTGAGCACGGACACGATGATGGCAACGATCCCGATCAGCATGATGACGCCCTGGATAAAGTCGTTCACGGCGGTGGCCATATAACCGCCGGCGATCACGTACACCGCGGTGAGCACGGCCATAACCAGAATGCAAACCGTGTAATCCACATTGAACCCCATTCCAAAGAGACGGCTGAGACCGTTATAGAGCGAAGCAGTGTAAGGAATGAGGAAGATAAAAATGATCAACGAGGAAAGAAGCTTGAGCAGCGGGCTGTTAAACCGTGAACTGAAAAACTGAGGCATGGTGGCGGAGCCAAGATGCTGCGTCATGATGCGGGTGCGCCGTCCCAAAAGCACCCAGGCCATCAGGGACCCGATCATTGCGTTGCCAAGGCCGATCCATGTGGAAGCCACACCGAATTTCCAGCCGAACTGGCCGGCATATCCCACGAAGATCACAGCGCTGAAATAGCTGGTGCCGTAGGCAAAGGCGGTGAGCCACGGACCGACACTGCGCCCGCCCAGCACGAAGCCGTGCACGTCGGTGGCTTTTTTGCGGCAGATGACGCCAACCACGATCATTACGGAAAAGAATACGATGAGAAGAATCAGTTTGGTAAGCATCTTTTTTTCCTCCATAATCTAAAATAAAAAACGGTCTCAACAAGTGCGACTCGTCAAGACCGTCCGGATCACAACGCGCTCATCAGCACGGGTCGGGACGGTCGGTGATATAATAATAATAATAATAATACATTACGGAACGGTTCTTCATACGAATTCCCCTTTCAGTTGATCCACCTTTAGTATACACGCACTTTCCGGAGCGTCAAGCCCTGTACAATTAAAAAACAATTAGGCAGGAGGGATGAATATTCCTTCCGGATGACAGATGCGGGAAGAAACGCTATAATAATGAGGGAGAAGAATCGGAAACGGGCTTATCCGGGATCCTGCGAGCCCAACGAGCTATACGGTGGTTCTTTCCCCTCCTGGAATGGACAGGATGTTTCTGCATTCTCCCGGCGCCAATGATACCTTTTCAGAGGAAGATATTCCGGACGCGGCGCTTTCACAGAGCAGGCTTATCCATTTCGGCTACCCTCCTGTGATGAAAAACATGATAAAGGATCAAGGATCACAGCTGAAGAAACTGTTTGATAGGGCTGAAAAATGCGGCTGTGCAACTTCTCTTGATATGGCCGCGGTGGATCCCGGAAGCGAGGAAGGGAAGTGCGACTGGAGGGCGTGGCTTGAAAACTGTATGCCTGTGACTGACTTTTTCCTTCCAAGCTTTGAAGAGATCCTTTTCATGCTGAACCGGGAAAAATACGATTCCTTTTGCCGATCGGGCGGGGACATGACCGACAGGATCGATATGAAGAGGGACGTGCTTCCGCTTGCGGAGGAGTTGATCGGCATGGGGGCGGCCTGCACGGTGATCAAGTGCGGCGTGAAGGGCATGCTGATGATGAGCGGGAATGCGGAAAGGATGAAAAAGGTTCCGGGCGGGCTGACGGAGCATCCCTGCTGGGCAGACCGGCGCTTTATCCGCCCCTGTATCCGAACGGATAAGGTGCTCAGCGCTACCGGAGCGGGTGATACGGCTATCGCGGCGTTCCTTTCAGGCTTGCTTGATGGGAAGGGACCGGAAAACTGCCTGTTTCTGGCCGCGGCCCAGGGAGCCTGCTGTGTGACGGCATGGGATGCGATCAGCGCTCTGATGACGGCTGAACAGCTGGAGAAACGTTATAACGCGGAAAAAGAAAACCTGTTTGAAATGCCACGGCCCTGATCGGACCGCATGCTTTGGGGAAAGTGTTTTTCAATCGCGCGGCGCTGTGCGGATTGAGGAACTTCCGCTTTTATGTTGCGATAGAAGGCAGGTTCGGGTATAATAAACCGGAAAGGTGATCAGGATGAAAACACTGTTTGTTGCAGCGGCTCTGATATATCGGGAGCAGGATCCGTTCCGGGTGCTTGCCACAGCCCGGGGGTACGGAGAGCAGAAAGGAAAATGGGAGTTTCCCGGCGGAAAGCTGGAAGAAGGGGAGAACGGGGAACAGGCGATCGTGCGTGAGATACAGGAGGAACTGGATGTTGGAATCCGCGTCCTTCACCAACTGTGCAGGGTGGAATATGATTATCCCGGATTTCATTTGGATATGGTTTGTTATTTATGCACCTTGAATGAGGGAGAGGAACCGAAGCTGCTGGAGGCGGGAGATGCCAGGTGGCTTTCCTCTGAAGATATGTATACGGTGGATTGGCTGCCTGCGGATCTTCTGGTCGTTCGGGAACTTAAAAAATATTGGTCGGAGGGAAAATACGATGAATGAGATGCTGATCAAAAACGGCCTGGTGTTTGATGCGATCCATGATGAACCTGAAAAAAAGGATATTCTGATCAGGAACGGAAAGATCGCGGCTATGGGCGTGATCCCGGATGACGGATCCGCCCGGGTGATCATCGATGCTGAGGGCCACAGGGTGTACCCAGGCATGGTGGAAGCTCATGGACATATCGGCCTGGATGGCTGGGCAATGGGCTATGAAGGACAGGACTATAATGAATATAACGATCCCGTCACACCACAGCTGAGGGCATTGGACGGAGTGAATCCCTTTGACCTTTCTCTGCGGGACGCGGCCCTTGGCGGGGTGACCACCCTGTGCGTGGGCCCCGGCAGCAGCAATGTGCTGGGGGGAACGTTTACGGTGATCAAAAGTGCGGGCACTTGTGTTGACGATATGGCCGTGATCCCGGAAAATGCGATGAAGTGCGCCTTTGGCGAGAATCCCAAGCGCTGCTACCGTGAAAAAGGCATCTCCAGCCGTATGACCAATGCGGCCAAGCTGAGAGAAATGCTGTTCAAGGCGCGGGAATATATGAATAAACGGGATGCCGCAGGAGAGGATGAAAGCAAGAAACCGGCTTTTGATATGAAGCTGAATGCTCTTTTACCTGTGATGAGGGGAGAAATGCCCCTGAAGGCGCATGCGCATCAGGCCAATGATATCCTTACCGCGGTGCGTATCGCAAAGGAGTTTCAGGTCAGGCTGACTCTGGAGCATGTAACAGAGGGAGCACTGATCATTGAGGAATTGAAACGGGCCAATGTTCCCCTTGCGGTTGGCCCCACTTTCGGACAGCCGAGCAAGATCGAGCTGAAGAACAAGAGCTGGGAGACGCCGGTTCTGCTGAATGCGGCGGGGCTGAAAGTTTCCATCATTACGGACAGCCCGGTGACCGAGCAGAGGAATCTTCGTTTCTGCGCCGCGATGGCGATCAACAACGGCATGAGCAGGGCGGATGCTCTCCGGTGCATCACGCTGAACCCTGCCTGTCATATCGGAGCGGAAAAACGGGTGGGTTCTCTTGAACCGGGCAAGGATGCCGATATCATCCTGACGGACGGAGATCTGTTTGACCTGAGCACCCGGGTGCTGACCGTGATGATCGACGGGAACATCATAACCAACGATTGAACTGCTGATCGAAACCCAAAAACGGGGGAGAAAAGAACGGATGAAATACACTGCTGAAGAATTGCTCCTGATGATGACGCTGGAAGAAAAAGCGGCTCAGATGGTGCAGATCCCCTATTCCCATGTGGGAAGAGAGGAAGCTCTGCGCTGGGCCCGGCTTGGAGCCGGATCTTTTCTGCATGTGCTGGGCGATGATGCCCGCGAGGTGCAGAAGGAAGCCATGGAGCACAGCCGTCTGGGCATTCCTGTTTTGTTTGGGATCGATGCCATCCATGGGCACGGACTGAATGACCGGGCAACGATCTTTCCCTCTCAGCTGGCTCAGGCTTGCGCCTGGGACATAGAGCTTACGGAGAAGACCGGCCGGGATACCGCGCGTGAGGTGGCGACAGACGGCCTGCACTGGACTTTTTCGCCTGTGCTGTGTCTGGCACGGGATCCCCGCTGGGGCAGGGTGGATGAAACCTTCGGAGAGGATCCCTTCCTGGCAGGCGAATTGGGGGCCGCGATCATACGGGGCTACCAGGGAAAGGATCTGAAGGCTCCGGACAGTATTCTGGCCTGTGCGAAGCACTATATCGCCTATGGAGAGGCGACCGGCGCCCGGGATGCTTATGACAGTGAAGTGACCTGGCGCAAGGTGAGGGAAACGCTGCTTCCGCCTTTCAAAAAGGCGGCTGAAGCCGGATGCCAGACCTTTATGACAGCGTACGGTTCCGTTGACGGTACGCCGTTCACCGCAAGCAGGAAGGCTCTGCGGGAATTGCTTCGGGACGAGTGCGGTTTTGACGGGTTTGTCGTGACCGACTGGGATAATGTGAACCATATGACTCAGCTTCAGCATACATCAGAAAATGTGGAGGAAGCCTCCGTGCTTGCGGCTGAAGCCGGAAACGATATGATCATGACCACGCTTCAGTTTTATGAAGCGGTGCTGAAGGCTGTCAGGGATGGCAGGCTTAAAGAGAGCGTTCTGAATGAAAGCGTGCTGCATATTCTGAAGGTAAAGGAGCGGATGGGGCTGTTTGACCGGCCGGAAAAGATCGGCGTGCCCGGGTGCCTTGGCTGCAAGGAACACCTTGAGGACGCCCTGGAAGCAGCCCGTGCAAGCGTGACCCTGCTTCGGAATAACGGATTGCTTCCCTTTTCCGGGCAGGTAAAGAGCATTGCTCTGATCGGTGAAAATGCCGACAGCATCCGTGCCCAATATGGAGACTGGACTTATTTTACCCATCCTCTTCCGGATAAGAAAAGGGAAGGTAAACGTCCCTATGTGACATTGAAGGAAGGAATGGAGAAGCTGGCCGGAGAAACCGGAAGGAAGCTCATTTATGCAAGAGGCTGCGGGGTTCTCGCGGATGAACGGGATGATATTCCGGCAGCGCTCATGTCAGCCCGGGAAGCGGACGTGATCGTGTTTGCTGCAGGCGACAATGTGGAGTTGTTTGGTGAAGGTCACGACCGGGCGGATCTTTCCCTTTCGGGGCGGCAAAAGGAACTGTTTGAAGCCCTGTGCACACTGGGAAAGCCGATCGTGACCGTGCTGATCGCGTCCAAACCGCTGTGCCTTGAAAAGGCGGCGGAAACGGATGCCGTAATGGTCTTGTTTAACGGGGGCATGTTTGGCGGACAGGCCGGAGCGGAGGTCCTGTTCGGGAGAGAAAATCCTTCCGGCAGGCTGCCTATAAGCTTTCCGCGCCATTCCGGGCAGGTGCCTGTGTATTATAATTATCTGGACGGATGGCATTCGGAGCAAAAATACTGTGATCTGCCGGCCGGGCCGCTGTTTGCTTTCGGTGAAGGCATGGGCTACACCTCTTTTGCCTACAGTGACCTCAGCATGGATGAAGAAACGCTGACCGTATGCGTGAAGGTGAAAAACACGGGCACTGTTCCCGGAAAGGAAACCGTTCAGGTCTACTATAGGGATGAAGTGTCCTCTGTGATGACTCCGGTAAAGAATCTTTGCGCCTTCAGGAAGGTGACCCTTTTGCCGGGTGAAACGAAGGAAGTGAGCTTTTCTTTCCGGAATGAGGATTTTTCCCTGGTTTTGCCGGATGAACGACGTGTGACGGAGCCGGGAAGCTTCATTTTGATGGCTGGGCATTCCAGCCGGGATGAGGATCTGCTCAGGGTGCGTTTCAGAATCGGGTAAAGCCGGAGGGGAAGCTTGTGACAGAGAATGACAGCAGAAAGCTCTTTACGATCCAGAAGGTATGCGCCGCGACCGGACTTAGCCGTACCGGTGTGATCAAAATGGAACAGGAGGGCCTGATCCATCCGGCGGTTTGGGATGGTCCCGGAAAAAACCGTTATTATTCTGTGGAGGAAGTGGAAAGGATCTTTCGCATCAGGTGCGTTCAGCATTGCGGCTTTACTCATGAAGAAGTGAAGGAACTGATGAAGGATGAAACGGATTACGATACCGTGCTGAGTGAACTGGAAAAACGCAGAATGGACCTGGACCGGTTGATCCTGTGCATGAAATTCCTCAGCGGACGGGAGCTTCCGCGGGAAGTGACGGAACAGGATGTGCCCGAAACCTACTGCTATGCCAAGCATTTTCATAATGATGATCCGGAACCGGATGTGGTGCATTTGATGGAAGAAACTTTGGAGGAAGCCATTCAGGCAGGGGAAACGGTGAATCATTACCTGCCGTGGCATTATCAGGTGCCTACGGAAAAGGTGTTTTCCTGGACTGTACCGGAAGCTAAGGATATTGTATGCAGCATTCCTTTGATCGCTCCTCTTGGAAGAAAAGAGGAGATTCGTTATGCTCCCTATCATGCCTTTGAAATCCGGGTACAGGGAAACAGCGATACGATGCCTCAGGAGGTTTGTTCGCTGAAGAAAACGATCATGGACAGGAGATATGTGCCGGAAAAACAGAGCATGATCATTCCCCTGGTCAATGCGATGAATGATACGGAAATGAAAAACAAAAGCACCATGGTGATCATAATGGTGCCGGCACATGAGAACACAGCCGAGTGGGAATAAGCATCCCAGGCGGGTACAAAGATGGAACAGACAGAAAGAGGATCCGGAGAAAATGAAAAGAATACTGAGTTGGATCGCATGTCTGCTTGTGATATGCCTGATCATGCCTTTCATAACAGCCAGCGCGGAACAGGAAGATTTTGATGCATTCGCCGAGAAACAGTACCGCACCCGGGGAATCGTGGGCGGGGCGGTCATAATATCGTTGAACGGTGAAATGCTTGCCACCTATACTTATGGAAGAGTTGCAAAAAGCCGGGGATCGGCACCGGTCACCCTGGATACCTGTTTTCGTGTTGCCAGCGTGACCAAGCTGGTGACAGCGTTAGGCTTGGTGAAGCTGATGGAGGAAAAGGAACTGAGCTACGATACTCCGATCAGCGATTTGCTGGGCTTCCGGGTGTTTAACCCAAACTATCCAGATATTCCGATCACCGTGCGTCAGGTAATGACCCATACCACCGGTTTCACCGCCACGACCGACCGGTATCTTACCAATTTTGAAAAGCTGAAGAAGGATACTACGATTTTTGTAAAAAAGTGTCCTCCGGGCTCAAAATATGTGTATTCCAACCGGAACGGCGGCATGATGGGAGCCCTCATCGAAGCCCTGAGCGGGCAGAGCCTGAACACCTATATGAAGGAAAACCTGTTTGATCCCCTGAACATCAATGCAGCTTATCACCCTGCTTTGCTTACGGATCAGAGCGATATTTCCGATCGTTTCAACACCGACGGTGACACTGTTCAGACGGTATCAAAAGCCCTGGACACGATCGGTGATTATCATGATGTGTGCGACCCTTACAATAACCGCGGCATCTCCGTAGGAAGCCTGTATATCAGTGCCCGGGGGCTTGACCGCTTTCTTACCCTGCTGGTTCAGGACGGCGAGGTGAATGGAGAACGTGTTCTGCCTCAGGGGATCCGGCATAAAATGGCGTTAAGTCAGGTTTTTGAAGGAAGCTCTGTGCAGGTGGACGGAGATTACACCCTGGGCCTTGAACGGGTAACCGATCTGACCGGAGGCATCTGGTACGGTCATCAGGGAATGCTGGGCGGTTTGTCCGCTGATGCGTATTTTCAGCCCGATACCGGGTTATGCGTCACTGTGATCGCCAATGGCTACAAGCCTGTTCTGCTGAATGGGACTGCGAAGATCGCCCGGGCTTTCATGGAATATGCTGAAACGCTGCTGCCGGAAAAAACGGATGATGAATTATGAAAAAATGATGAAGAAGAATGAAATATCCATTAACAACAGTGGAATGATTGACAAAAGAGGGGCAGACGGATATACTTTATCGTGTCTATAAGTATGTCCTGAAACCAAGCGGTACTTTTAGAAAATGAGATCCTCTCCGGGAAGGAGTCTGTTATGAGTAAAAAAGTGATTGCGATCCTGATCGCGCTGATTCTGGTTCTGAACGCCGTTTGCATCGGTCTCTTTTTCCATGAGAAAAATGAAAGAGAGAAGGATATTGAGGCGCTGAACCGGGTGAACGAGGAATTGTCCACCCAGCTTGCAACCGAGAAGGCGGCCAGTGCGCAGAACCTGGCTAATGCAGAGAAGGCTTTCAGCGAGGGAATCGATGCGGCAAATGCTCAGATCGCGACTTTGCAGGCCGATCGGGAGGAACTGCTAAGCCAGATGGAAGCGGAGAGGGCTGCTTACGCCCAAAGCTTTGCGGATGCGGGAAAGGCGCTCACTGAGGGAATCGGTGCCGCCAGCAGCCAGATTAATGCGATGCAGGCGGAGCATGATGACAACCTTGCCCGCACCAGGAGCGACATCAGTGAGATGATTAACGCTGCCAATGCCGGTATTGCAGCATTGCAGACCGATCGGGACCAGCTGCGTACCGAACTGGAAAGCGCCCGCGCTGAAAATGCCGGAAGCCTTACCGAGGCGGAGAAGGCTCTGAATGCCCGTATCGATGAAGAGAGCGCACAGATCAACGCCCTTCAGGCGGAGCGGGATCAGCTTCTTGCCGAACTTGAGAACATTAAAAACGAGAGTGCCGGCAACCTGACCGATGCCGGGAACAAGCTTACCACCCGCATCGACACGGCTATGGCCGCGGTGCAGACGAAGCTGGATGAAACCAAGACGCTTTTGAGCGAGCGGATCGATACGGAAGTGGCTGCGATCAACACCCAGATGGAAAGCACTAAGGCTGCGCTTGAAGGAACCATCGAGGAAACCCGGAGCACCTTGAGCAGCCGGATCGATACGGAAGTGGCGACCATTTCCTCCCAGCTGGAAAGCACAAAGGATGAACTGACCGGCAGCCTTCAGGATGCGCAGAACACCCTCACCGGCAGCCTTGAAAACAGTGAATCTGCTTTGATCGGACGGATCGACACGGAAGTATCCGAGATGAATTCCCAACTGGAAAACGCAAAAGCGGAGCTGAGTGAGAGCATTGAGAATGTTCAGACATCATTGAGCGGACGGATCGACACGGAAGTGGCGGCGATGAACACCCAGCTTGAAAGCACGAAGAATGAGCTGAGTGAAAACCTGGAGAATGTGCAGAACGCTCTGAGCGGACGGATTGATACCGAAGTTTCTGCGTTGAGCTCCCAGAATGACAGCACGAAGACCGAACTGACTGAGAGCCTTGAGAATGCGCAGAATACCCTGACCGGACGGATCGATACGGAAGTGGCTGCGATGAATTCTCAGCTGGAAAGTGCGAAGAACGAGCTGAGCGAGAGCCTTGAGAATACGCAGAATACCCTGACCGGACGGATCGACACGGAAGTGAACCTGATCAATACGCAGCTTCAGGAAGCTGAGACCCGGTTGACCGGAGACCTGGAGGATGCGAAGATCGATCTGGGTACCCGTGTGGAAAATGTGCGTGCTGAAAGCACGAACATGGTTAATGAAGCAAGGGAATCCCTGAACAGCGCGATCCGGGCTGCGGAAGAAAAGCTGGCGACGCTGAAGGAAGAGAAGGCAGTGCTGGAAGGACGGGTGGATGTTCTGAACGAGGAATCCGCCGCCCTGCGCGCGGAGAGCGATTACTGCCGCGGTATGATGCTGCTCAATTCCGATGAAGAAGCGGATCGTGAGGAAGCGGAGAAGCTGCTTACTGCTTCTGCCGAATATGGCCTTACGGAAGCCCGTTTGGGTCTGGCTGAAATGTTTGAACTGGGATTGAACGGTGCGTATGACGTGGAAGCTGCCGGAAACTGGTATCGGGCGGCGCTGGAGGATGGTTCTCTTTCTGAAAAGAAGCAGGAAAGCATCCGTCAGCGTGCTGAAAAGACCGACCGGTATCTGTATGCGGTAAAACTGCAGGAAGAAGGCAGTATCGGCGAAGCCATGGCGATCTTTAACGATCTGGGCGACGGTTATGCCGATGCAGCGGAGCACAATCTGGATTGCACCTACCGTTATGCCGGTGAGATCGAGGAAGAAGATCCGGAAGAAGCAGCCAGGTTGTATGCCAGGGTGGGCGATTATATGGATGCGGCTCAAAAGGTGGAAGAGTGCCTTACCCGCACCGCTGCCCGTTATGCTGCAAAGGGTCAGTACATTCCCTTTGGTCATTATCCTCAGTTAAGTGCGGAGGATGAGGGAACGCCCATTGAGTGGATCGTTTTGGATATGGATGAAGAAAGCGGACATGCGCTGCTGATGAGCCGTTATATTCTCGATGCGATGCCTCGTGAAGAACGGAAAGGCGAGATCACCACATGGGATAACAGCACCCTGCGTGCCTGGCTGAATGAGGATTTCATCTGCGCCGCTTTCAATGCCGAAGAGCAGAATGCGATTCTGGAAACGAGCCTGAGAGGGTTGGGAAATCCCCTGTATGGCACCTCTTCCGGTGCTGATACCAGTGATA
>JAZLIA010000083.1:0-11431 GCA_045617125.1 Clostridia bacterium
CCGACGATCCCCGTCGAAACCAGTGCACCCCCATATTTCATGATCCGGATCAGTTTTTCATGGCCCGGTCCATTTCACGTTTTGCGTCCCGTGTGGCTTCCGTTTCACGCTTATCGTGCAGCTTTTTGCCTACACACAGGCCAAGATTCAGCTTCATACGGCCATCCTTCAAGTAAACATCCAAAGGGACCAAAGCATACCCCTGACGCTGTACCAGGGAAAACAGACGGCGTATCTCACTTTTATGAAGCAGAAGGCGTTTCGGACGCAGCGGATCGGTGTTGAAAATGTTGCCCTGTTCATACGGGCTGATATGCATTCCTTCAACATACACTTCACCGTTTTTCACAATGGCATAGGATTCCTTTAAATTCACCTTCCCGAGCCGCATGGATTTTACTTCCGTGCCTTTCAGTTCAATGCCGCATTCGATGCTTTCTTCGATAAAGAAGTCGTGACGGGCTTTACGATTCTGAGCCACCGGTTTGATGCCGGGTTTCTTAGCCATACGATCCCTCCTTCACAACTGCGGATTTATTTTAACATATTTGACTCTGTTTGTAAAGAAAACAAATGATATTGGTTCAAGTCTTGATAATAAAATAGGGATAGTATATAATTGATGTATGATTTGATTGCCGGAGGACAGAATGGGATTTTTTCAGAAACTGAAGCAGGGCTTAACAAAGACCCGTGGCAATTTCAGTGAAAAAGTGGATGTGCTCGTACAGAATACCCGATTGATCGATGATGATTTCTATGATGAGCTTACGGATATTCTGCTTCTTGCCGATGTGGGTGTCAATGCAACCACGGAGATCATGGACCGTCTTAGGCAAACGGTGAAGGAAAACAAGATCACCAGCGCCGATGATGCAAAGGAACAGCTGAAAAAGATCATTGTGGACGAAATGAGCATTCCAAGGCCGCCGCTCCGCTGGCCAATGGTCATGTTTGTTGTGGGTGTCAACGGCGTAGGGAAGACCACCACGATTGGAAAGCTTGCGCTTCGTTTTCAGGAGATCGGGCGCAGCGTGATTTTGGCTGCCGGGGATACCTTCCGCGCGGCAGCAGACGAACAGCTGACTGTGTGGGCTGAAAGGGCCAATGTGCCCCTGATCCATCAGGGAGACGGCGCCGATCCTGCCGCGGTGGTGTATGACGCAGTGCAGGCAGCCAAATCCAGAGGCACCGATCTTCTGATCGTCGATACAGCCGGAAGGCTTCATAACAAGAAAAACCTGATGGACGAGCTGAGTAAAATGCGCCGCATTATCGACCGGGAATATCCCGAGGCAGAGGTGCGCTGCATGCTGGTGCTGGATGCCACGACCGGTCAGAACGGAATACAGCAGGCCAAGGTGTTTAAGGAAGCCGCTGATATCGGAGGCATCATTCTTACCAAGCTGGACGGCACTGCCAAAGGCGGCGTTGCGATCGCGATCAGAAGGGAACTGAATGTTCCGGTATGGTATATTGGCGTTGGCGAAGGCATTGACGACCTTCAGGCCTTTGACGCAAAAGAATTTGTAAATGCACTGTTCTGAAAAAAGCACCGGATGTTTCAAATGAAGCATCCGGTGCTTTTTATGATCATCAGATAAGTTTTTTACGTATTTCTGATATCAGGGCTTTTTCCGATGCAGTAGCCCTGCAGTTCATTTACCGTTCTTTCGACCGCATCCTTGCTGTTTCCCCAGGGTTTATCCGCATTACGGTAATCAAATTTCTGGGTAAACCAGGAAAGGTCTTCCCTGTCTTTTGAAAGCGTGCGCGTCAGCTGTGAAAGAAGAAGGGAAGAGAGTTCGGAGTAAAGATCCTGAGAATACTCTTTTCCCGCCGTCTGGATCAATATTGCAGTATCATAAAGGCAAACCCCTTCCGATGCAGTAAATTCCTTTTTGAAAGCGGCATCATTTTTATTCAGATGCAGAAAGGTGTGAACATAGCGTGCCATGATCTCCTCAATCTGGTCGCAAATCACACAGGATGAAACAGCTTCGCTGAGGCTTTCAGCTAAAAGTCTGCCCTGTTCGGGTTCACCGGCAGCTGCCCTTAACGGCAGAAACCGTTTCTTTTCCCGTAAGGCAGGAGCATTATCTGCGGAAAGATTTTTCAACTTTTCCAGAATCTCGTCGGTGTGTGAAAGCATCATCAACGCATGACCAAGCTTGTTTTTCTGCTGACTCAGCATAAACTGATGATGCCGGCAGAAACCTTTTTTATTTACCTTGATCCTGATATCCGGTTCCATCACGGAACCGCCGAGAAAATAGCTGACAGAATCGTTTTCAATACGTGCACGAAGGCAACAGATCAAGCAGCCATTATGTTCTCTTAAAGCATCCCATACCGGGATCGTGTCAATATGATACTGCATCTTCTTTTTACTGTCGTGCCGGAGCACCGCATTTCGGACAGGGAGACAGGTTCTTGAAAGGTTCGTTATTCAGGTTAGCATAGTAGAAGGGCTGAAGCTTTTTCTGATTTTTACTGTCCATGGAAGAGCATTTGTTGCTCACATGGTAAAACTGACCGCCATCAGGATTATAATACAGTGTCATTTGTGGGTTCACAGTGGGCTTAGGCGTATCTGTGGGAGCAGGTGTTTTCACGGAGATACCGGATTCTACTAATTCCTGCGTTGTTACAACGATGCCGTGGAGAGAATCTGGATCAACATACCACACATTGTTGGATTTGAGCATCAGGATCGTGTACCGATAATACACTTCCTGATTTTGCAGATTGTTACCCAGCATCAGCAGCTTCACTGTTCTGGAAGTATCCGCTTCGCTTCCGTCAATGCTCTCGATCGTATAGCTGATTGGCTTAATATCGCCAAGCTTGTGGAACAGCGAAGTTTCCGCATTCGACTGGTTTGCCACCCATTCGGGACGGCAGAATTCAAGACAATTCCGATACTGAGTAAGCATCCAGTAGCTGATGAAGGTTTCCAACTGCTGCTTTGCAGCATTACCGGAGGCCGCGATCACCCGCGCAGCAGGTTCATCGGTCGGCGAAGGAACATAAACTGTTGCGGTGGGCTGCACTGAGATATTGCTGCTATTGACAGCAGTATCACTGTGTACGTCTGCCGCTCCGAAATTTCCGATGATCATATAAATGGAAACCCCTGTAACGATCACAAGAGCAGCGTAGATCATCGTGAGCGTTTTTCGGGCATTGGGAGCAAAGGCTTTCATGATCCACATAAGGGCGATCAGAATGATCGTGCACAGGATGAATGCGGCGCCGATCAGATAAGTGTCCCGCATGATCATGGCGAGAACAAACAGCAAGGGAAGACCTACTGTCAGCGCCGCCTGCAGCCAGGTCAGCCTTTCCTGGCTGGAAGGCTTTGCTGCATACTGCCCGTCAAGAGAGGCTCCCGTGTTCTGCGCTGGGGGCTGCTGTGTATACGCACTCTGCTGCATGTTGTTTCGCGCCTGACTGTATGCAGGTTCGCGATACTGATATGTTGGCTGTGAACGGGTATTGTAAACCTGCGCATTCTGCGCTGTGCCTTCACCAGGTATACCGGCGCGCTCATTTGATTTTTCAAACGGTTCTTCATACACCTGCACGTTTTTGTCGGCATTGTTATTCTTTACAAATGGAGAATTTTTCCCGTTTGAAAACATCGGGGCACTGCTGTAACGGTTTCTGCCTGAGCTCATAAACACCTCCGGGATCAATCACTTTGACAAAAAATATCGGATTCTATCATTTAACAGGAATATTTGCTAAGAAAAGGATCAGTCTTTTCCGGGTATAGCCGGAAGAACAAGGCTTATTATAGTCAAAAAACGATTGTGTGTAAATGGTATTATATCATATAGCCAAACTCCTGCAAGCGGCGCTCCATATACATCGTTATCTGTCGGGTCAATCAAATGCATTTCGATCAGGCGGATTGCATCGCGGACAGGGCTTCAAGGCATGATAGGTGTCATCGTCCAGCTCATCATATCTGAATGCCGTTAAGGGAAGATAGCGTTTATTGACGTATGCGCAATCATCCTTGCTGTGATAATATTTGCCTCCCAAAGGATTATAATACAAAGTGGGATTCAGGGCTTTCTCAATGCATTCGGGACATGGTTTCAGGAAGGACAGAGCAGGCTTGGCAAGCTCATCCTCATAATGTAGTGTAAGAGGCAGAAAATCGGCAGGCAACGAGGAGCAGAATGAATTCCAGTGATAATAGAGACCGTCATACTCGTCTGTGTAAACGGGACGGTTCAAAGCGTATTTTTCGTTTAGTTCCATGCAGGTTTCAGGCCTGATCTCCGGCACACAGTAGGGGCAGGGTGTGAGCGTTGTGTAGGGCTCGCGGAGAAGATCGGAATATGAAACCTCAGTAAGTGGCAGATAGCGGGAAGCAACGCCATCGCAAACCGAAGCACGGTGATAGGTTTTTCCACCATTTGGGTTGATATACACCGGAAGGTCCATATCAGGAAAGGGGACGCTTCTTCCCATGCAATCCTCCCATATGATCAGACGGGAATTCATTTTCCTCATGTTCCACAGCCATTTCATGTTCACGCCTTCTGGAGTTAGTTTCCGCTGAACACGGACACAGCCATGACTGGCCTTGGTTCCCAGTGCTTTTTCACAGGTATCCCAGTTAATATAATCTTCCTTCTGTATATAGGGAACCTGGTGAAGCAGGTTTCCGCGGTTGAATCTAAGGCCCATTTCACAAATCAGATTATCGCTCGGAAAATCTCCCACCGCAGAAACAATCAAAAAATCTCCGCTTTGTGTTTCATTGTATGGCTTGGCCTTGGTCCCGTAACCAGTTGAGCACAACAGGGTTGAAAAAAGGTGACCGTCTCTGAAAACATAAAGACGCTGGGTCATTTTGTCGATCACGATCGCATAGTTGATGTTGTTTGGCTGTACCTCTGTAAGAAGCGCGGTTTCCACATAACCGGTAACCAATTCATTATAAACATGTACTATGCTGTCAGCAAAGGAAGAAGACCGCGTTTCCACGCGGGTCCAGCCGTTTCCCATATCCTCCAGCACATGCACACCCTGTGAAGCATACGTCACTTCAGCGACCGGCTCGCTTTTCTTATCCGGACGCGACCGAAGCAGATACTGGCTCTTCTGATCCCCCCGGAGCACTGTAATTGGGGCACAGAGCATCTCCCATACCCTGTTTTCATCGGTAATATCCATGGGAGTGCACCAGTAACAGTTTTCCCTGCCGCAGCGTTCGCTGCCGGGACAGGGCTGCTCCGCACAGGCATAAAACAGAACAGAAGAAAGGATCAGAAAAACAAACGATATGAAGCAATTACGGATCCTGTACATAGCACACTCCTTTCTATATGAATTATAACAGAAAGCAACTCTTTTGAAAAGAGCAGACCATTGTAAAAATATCCATCCGGAATTGACCTCATTCCAACATAAAAAATAGTTAAATAGTTTATTATAAAGCGCTTGACATTAAAAATTCGAATGCTATAATCTATCATATTCTGAAGGAGGGAGGATCCATGAACGATTTTGAGATCACCGGTGCAATAAGAAGACTGGAACTGATGCGCCGGATCCGTGACAGAAAATTGCTTCTGAATTGCGGTCTTCATCCGGGACAGCCGCCCATTGTAGGCTTTGTCGATAAACACCCTGGATGCAGCCAAAAGGATGTGGCAACAGAGCTGGATATTTCCGCCGCCTCCGCCGCATCCAGCATCAAAAGGCTCGAAAAAGCCGGAATGATCGTAAGAAAACAGGACGAAACGGACACACGAAAGAATCTGCTTTTTGTTACTGCTCTCGGTCATGAGTGCCTGAAGAAAGCAGAACAGGGCTTTGACGGGCTGAACAGAACCATGCTTTCCGGAATCGGGGAGAACGAATTGGAAACCTACAAAAGGGTTTGTGAAAAAATGTTCGAGAACCTGGCCGATGAAAGCACAAGGAACCTGAACATCTGCCGGCTTCATCAGGCTGCAGATGAAATTTTGAAAAATAGGGACGGTGAATGAATTGCAATTGTTCAAACTGATCAAACGTTTTGCCGGTCAGTACAAATGGGCGCTTCTGCTTTGCCCGGTGGTCATGATTGGCGAAGTGGTAATGGAAATGCTGATTCCTATGCAGATTACAAAACTGATCGACGTGGCGATCCCCGGCGCTGCCGAGAATGGATTGGGGCCGGTCATCCTGTGCGGAGTCACCATGATCGGAATGGCAGTCATCTCCATGTGCTTCGGCATGGCGGGCAGCCGCCTTGGCGCTGTAGGCGGGATGGGCTTTGCTGCAAATCTCCGTATCGGGATCTTTTCCAATATCCAAACCTTTTCGTTTAAAAACATCGATAAATTCTCCACAGCTTCACTGGTGACCCGCCTTACCACCGACGTGAACCAGCTGCAGAACACCACTATTATGCTGATAAAAATGCTGTTCCGCGCACCCGTGATGGTGGTGGTCGCCACGGTTATGGCTTACAGGCTGAATCCCAGCCTGTCCACGATCCTGATCGTTGCCGCGATCATTCTGCTTTGTTCTCTGATGATCATCATGAAGCTGGCTCACCCGCTTTTCAGGGCAATGCTGAAAAAATATGACGCGCTCAATTCCTCTGTGCAGGAAAACCTGATCGGGATCCGCGTGGTCAAGGCTTTTGTAAGGGCAGAGCATGAGAAAAAGAAGTTTGAATACGCTTCAGACGATGTAATGAATGCCCAGCGTTCCGCCGAAAAAATCGTGCTGTGGAATGGCCCGATCATGACCATTGTGATGAGTATGGCCATTGTTGCAGTGATGTGGTTTGGCGGTCAGCAGGTCATAAACGGCTTTCTTGTTAACGGAGAGCCTTTCAAAGTGGGTGCTCTTTCACAGTATATCACTTATCTAACTCAGATCCTGATGAGCTTGATGATGGTTTCCTTTCTTTTTATCTCTTTTGTTCTGTCAAGAGCTTCTGCAGGACGTGTTAACGAGGTTCTGGATGAAAAAGCCAGCATCATTTCTCCTGATAACGGGCTGACTGAAGTTGCGGACGGTTCCATCCGCTTTGATCATGTATTTTTTTCCTATAGTGGAACAAAGGAAAACCCGGTTTTGCAGGATATCAACCTTGAGATCCGTTCAGGGGAGATGATCGGGATCATCGGTGCAACCGGTTCCGCCAAAACAACCTTGGTGTCGCTGATCCCACGCCTTTACGATGTAACAGAGGGGAACCTTTTTGTCGGCGGTAAAAACGTGCGTGATTACGATATTCACGCCCTGCGCAATCAGGTTTCCATGGTGCTGCAGAAGAACGTTCTCTTTTCCGGCTCCATCAGTGAAAACCTGCGTTGGGGAAACCCGGACGCTTCCGACGAGATGATCACGGATGCCTGTACGATCGCCGCTGCAGACGGCTTTGTCAGAAGCTTCCCCGATGGCTACAGCATGGATCTGGGCCAGGGCGGCGTTAACGTATCCGGCGGTCAGAAGCAGCGGCTTTGTATTGCCCGCGCACTGCTCAAGAACCCACGTATCATGATCCTGGATGACGCGACCAGTGCCGTGGATACTGCTACCGACGCTTCCATCCGTAAAGCTCTGCGGGAAAATATGGGAGACACCACAACGATCATCATTGCCCAGAGAATTTCCTCCGTAATGGATGCGGACCGGATTATCGTGCTTGATGACGGAAAGATCTCTGATTTTGGAACCCATGATGAGCTTCTTGCCCGCAATGAGATCTACCGTGACGTTTATAACAGTCAGCAGAAGGGGGTGGCCTGATTATGCCTCCGCGCCAAATGAGAGGAAATGCCAAGCCAAAGAACGCAAAGGGAACGCTCAAAAGGCTGATAGGCTATCTGAAACCCTATACATTTCGGTTGATCCTGGTCGCAGTGTTTATTCTGTTTTCATCTTTTGCCTCCATCTGGGGTATCAATCAGCTGGAAGTGCTGATCAGTGACTACATTGAGCCCCTTTCTAAAGAACAGAACCCCGTGTTTACCGGGATGCTGATGTTCCTCCTCCGGCTCATTATCATATATTGGCTTGGTGCTGCGCTCTCCTTTGCCTATAACCAGATCATGATGCGCGTATCAACTGCCGTGCTGAACAATGTGCGTAAAAGCATGTTTACGCACATGGAGGATCTGCCCATCCGTTATTTTGACCGCCGCACCCACGGTGAGATCATGAGCCATTATACCAACGATACCGATACGCTGCGCGAATTTATGTCCCAAACGCTGCCACAGGTGTTTTCCTGCACGGCAACTATCGTTTTTGCCTTCGTTTCCATGGTGGGCAACAGCATCTGGCTTACACTGCTCGTGCTCATCATGATTCCTGCAATGATGATCGTCACACGGAAGATCGGAATGAAATCCGGTAAGTATTTCGTGGCACAGCAGAAAGCCATTGGAAAAATGAATGGATACATTGAGGAAACGATAGAAGGCCAAAGGGTGGTGCAGGTTTTCTGCCATGAGCCCAAAGCGATCGCGGACTTTGAAAAATGCAACGAAGAGGTAAGGCGGGCTGGAACCCGAGCCAACACCTTCGCCAGCATTCTGGGCCCCATTTCCAACAACCTTACGCATTGCTATTATGTGATCACGGCTCTGGTTGGAGCTGTGCTGGTCGTCAACAATGTAGGCGGCTACACGGTAGCTGCTCTGATCACCTTCCTGATTCTGGTCAATCAGTTTTCCCGTCCTATTTCCAACCTGGCGCAGCAGCTTAACGTGGTCATGCTTGCTCTGGCCGGTGCGGAAAGGATCTTTGCCTTGCTGGATGAACCGGTGGAAGTGGATGAAGGCTATGTACAGCTTGTCAATGCTGAGAAGGATGAAAAAGGTAATCTGAAGGAAACGGATAAGCACACCGGTATCTGGGCCTGGAAGCATCCGCACAATGAGAATGGAACGGTCACCTACACCGAGCTAAAGGGCGACGTTGTTTTTGAGAATGTGGATTTCGGTTATGTTCCCGAAAAAACTGTTCTGCACAATGTGTCTCTTTATGCCCATCCCGGTGAAAAGATCGCTTTTGTCGGTTCCACCGGTGCCGGAAAAACAACGATAACCAACCTGATCAACCGTTTTTACGATATTCAGGAAGGGAAAATCCGCTACGATGGCATCAATATCACAAAGATCAAGAAGGATGATCTTCGCAGATCTCTGGGAATGGTGCTCCAGGATACCCATCTGTTTACCGGAACCGTTGCCGATAATATCCGTTACGGCAAGCTGGATGCGACCGACGAGGAAGTTAAGCGGGCAGCAAAGATCGCAAACGCCGATTTCTTCATCAGCCATCTTCCCGACGGCTACAACACGATGATCACCGGCGACGGTGCAAACCTCAGTCAGGGACAGCGGCAGCTTCTGGCCATTGCCAGGGCAGCAGTTGCTGACCCTCCCGTTCTGATCCTGGACGAAGCCACCTCCTCGATCGACACCCGCACTGAAGCTCTGATCGAAAAGGGAATGGATGCTCTCATGAAAGGAAGAACCGTTTTTGTGATCGCTCACCGGCTTTCCACCGTGCGCAATTCTGACGCGATCATGGTTCTTGAAAACGGTGTGATCATTGAACGCGGCGATCATGATTCCCTGATCGCCCAGAAAGGGAAGTATTATCAGCTCTACACTGGCATGTTTGAATTATCGTAATTGACCGGAATATCTTATTATGTTATAATAATTACTGCGCAAGCGCGCAATCAATGAAGGAGGAACTTAAACCATGCAATATACCCGCGAAGTGGAAGACATGGTATGTGTCATGAAGGGCCCCAAGCATGGACCCGCTCCGATTCCCGAAGAAGGCAAATGGATCCAGGCGAAGGAAATTAAGGACATTTCCGGCTATACTCACGGTATTGGCTGGTGTGCCCCTCAGCAGGGCACCTGCAAGCTGTCCCTGAACGTAAAGAATGGTGTGATCGAAGAGGCACTGGTAGAAACGATCGGCTGCTCCGGTATGACTCATTCCGCTGCTATGGCCAGTGAGATCCTCCCCGGCAAAACCATCCTTGAAGCGCTGAACACCGACCTGGTGTGCGACGCGATCAACACCGCCATGCGTGAGCTTTTCCTGCAGATCGTTTACGGCCGCACTCAGAGCGCTTTCTCTGACGACGGTTTGAAGATCGGCGCCGGTTTGGAAGATCTTGGCAAGGGTCTTCGCAGCATGGTCGGCACCATGTATGGCACCCGCGATAAGGGCACCCGTTATCTTGAGCTTACCGAAGGTTATGTTCTTAAGATGGCGTTGGATAAGGATGATCAGGTTTGTGGTTATCAGTATCTGAGCCTTGGCAAAATGATGGATGCGATCAAGAAGGGCATGAGCCCCAACGAAGCTTACGAAAAGAACATCGGAACCTACGGCCGTTTCAAGGCCGAAGACGGCGCGGTCAAGTGGATCGACCCGCGTAAAGAATAAGGAGGGAGCGAAATATGGCACTGTTTGAAAACTATGAAGGGCGTATGCCTCAGCTCCAGCCTGTTCTGGATAAATATGGTTTCAAGGATTTCAACGAGGTAAAGGCTTTCACCAATGCACATGGCATTGACGCTTATAAGATCGTCGAAAGCACTCAGCCTATCTGCTTTGAAAATGCGAAGTGGGCCTATGAACTGGGTGCCGCGATCGCTCTGAAGGAAAATTCCGCCAATGCTGCCGAAGCTGCGAAGTGGATCGGCGTTGGCCTGCAGGCCTTCTGCATTCCCGGCTCCGTTGCCGACCAGCGCCAGGTGGGTATTGGCCACGGCAATCTCGGTGCTCGTCTTCTGGATGAAGAAACCGAATGCTTTGCTTTCCTTGCCGGTCATGAATCCTTTGCTGCTGCTGAAGGCGCTATCAAAATCGCACTGAACGCCAACAAGGTTCGCAAAAAGCCTCTTCGCGTGATCCTGAACGGCCTCGGAAAGGATGCCGCCATGATCATCAGCCGTATCAACGGTTTCACCTATGTGCAGACCAAGTATGATTATCTGTCTGCCGATGTGAAGGAAGATCATGCTCTTACCGTTGTTGCGAAAACGCCTTATTCCAATGGTCCCCGTGCTGCCGTAAACTGCTACGGTGCGGATGATGTGCGCGAAGGCGTTGCCATCATGTGGCATGAAAATGTGGATGTTTCCATCACCGGTAACTCCACCAACCCCACCCGTTTCCAGCATCCTACCGCCGGCACCTATAAAAAGGAACGCTGGGAAGCCGGTAAGAAGTACTTCTCTGTGGCTTCCGGCGGCGGCACCGGACGTACCCTGCATCCCGATAACATGGCAGCAGGTCCCGCCTCCTACGGCATGACCGATACCATGGGCCGCATGCACTCCGACGCCCAGTTCGCCGGATCCTCCTCCGTTCCCGCTCACGTGGAAATGATGGGCTTCCTCGGCATGGGCAACAACCCCATGGTCGGCGCGAC
>JAZLIA010000084.1:0-7024 GCA_045617125.1 Clostridia bacterium
TGCGTGCGTACTTCTTTTGGCAAAGGAACGATGCACGATAAGTTTTTGCTTGATATCGTCATGGCGGTTTTTGACAAAACTTCCTCAACCGTAGTTTTCAAAAAATCCTGCAAGCTTTTGTATCCCGAATGATAATACAGGTGCGCACGAGTAAATCCGACTCCCGGCAGATGATACAGTTCCATAAAAGCCGCCTGCTTCGCCGGATCTGACGTAAGTTTTGTGATCTCTTTGAATTTCTGCGGTTTTGGATCATAAATTGTCAGAAATCGCCGAAAAAGCTTCACTGTCACTTCGTCATGCAGCATAATACCGGCAAGTTCATCGTCAGACATTCGTGATGCATCACTTTTTGTAACGCAGCCGAAGCTCTTCAATCCTATGATCAGATCCTCCCGGATGCTTATTAATAAATGAAACCTGTCGCTGAGGCAATCTTCATTCAATAGAATTTTCAGCGACTCGATTGGATAATCCGTGTTAATCATTAATGTACCTTCAAATTAAAATTTCTAAGAGTTTTGGTTTTGAAATATTATGCATCCCCTAAACTGAGGTATTTGATACAAACACATAATTCCCAGAGGAAAATCTGAACCCCCCTGAAACCCCTAAGTGAAACCCCTTGAAACCCCTTTTGAAACCACTTAAACGATACGGGTCTCACCATGTGCCTGCACCTCCTTCCTCTGCCTTTGCAATCAATGCGACAGGAATAAACCATACTCCTTGGGAACCTTCAGAACGCCGTCAACAGATGCTGCATTTAGCACCTTTATGATGGTCTCCCTGGAAAGAGCACGCAATGACGACATGCCCGTCAACGAAAAAATGTAATCCGCAAGGTCATACACGTCTGTCACTTCCAGAGAATCTTCATAATCATACCGTTCAACCGCGTCGAAATACGCCTGCAATTGTTTCTTTCCGTTCTGCAGTGTAAACGTATGATTGGCCTCTTCTGTCACCCCATATTCCTGAAACAGTCCGGCCAGGTATTCCATGATGCCATTTTCCCCGTAGGTGGCGCAGCAGAATGTACCGCCTTTTCGCAGCACTCTTCGCACTTCTGATAAGGCTCTCGGAATGTCCGGCACATGATAGAGCATCATATTTGCAATGATCATATCGAAAGATTGATCAGCATAAGGGATATGTTGAATGTCAACTACGGCGTACTCAATAGTGGAATACTGTTTAAGCGTATCCTTTGTTTTTGCAAGCATTCCTTCCGAGAAATCTGTAAGGGTGATTCTCGAACACGCATCGATGATCTCTCTCTGATTCAGCCATGCCGCGCCTGTTCCACAGCCCAATTCCAGAACGGACATACCTGCGGACACCGGGTAATGCATGGCGATCCAGTTTCCGAAACCTTGCTTATTTGTCGAATACTTCGCATGAATTGAGATTCTTGTGCTCAGGTTAGCAGATGAAGCATATTGCGTTTTAACTGCTGTTTCATTATTGAGCGCTGACATCCGTCTGACTCCTTCCGCTGGAAAGACTAATCCACAATTCCTTCACTCCTAAACTTCGCCAGCATTTCCAGCATATGCTTACCGATCTTTTCGGGATCGTAGTCAAAGCTGGCGCAGATGATCCGGAGCCCGTCCGGCGTCAGGGTTCTGCCATGCAGCTGGTCGGTCAGGTACTGCTGGTACTTTTCATATTCCTTGTTCGATATCTGCTTCATCGTGCCCTCCGGTCATCTCGGGAAACTTGAATTTGTCAGTGTAGATGATTACCGAGGCTTGCGAGTCAGATATAGGACATAGGTATCATCAAATACTACTTTGCCGCTATTTTCTGTGACCACTTTCCGTAGTCCTTCAAAGAAAGCTGTTTTATAGGGCTCCGGTATCACAATATGATCACAATGGGTTCCGCAGAAAGAAACGTATTCATCGGGGTTCATTACGCGTTTCCCGTGAAAATCATGTTCTTCAAAGTTTGTATAGCCATAGCTTTGTGCGTTTTCATATCTGAACCCGCCATGTGTATAAGGAATGTCCGGTTTGAAATACTGATCGTACAGTTTCTGGATTTTCTCATAGAGTTCCACATTTGACGTTTTGTAATCGGATTTTGTCAGCATCATAGCCAGAATCCCGCCAGGTTTCAGCAACTCAAAAGTCTTTGAAAATGCAATTTCTTCGGGAATCCACTGAATGGTTGCAGCAGAATAGACCATATCAAATCGCTGTTGTTCAAAATCGTGCGTGATGAAATCATCATTTACAATATGGAAGTTGGGGAACCGATCATACTTTTCCTTCATTTTTGCATAGAGATGTTCCCCAAGTTCTATGGCGAAATAAGCGCAACCTGTCTGCAGAATCGGGTCTGTAGCCTGTCCAGTGCCCGGTCCGATTTCCAGAACATTTTTTCCCGGCCCGATATTTGCATGATGAATCAGATATTCAAATAACTCCGGGCTGTATCTCGGTCTGAACTGATCAAATTGCTCAGGAATCGTATCGAAAATTTTTCTGAACTCCATGTAAACACCTCCGCAAATTCCAGTTTGTCGGGATCTCTTTCGATCAATCCCTGAAAGGTATTATACTCTGAAAACAGTCTCCTGAAAAGACAAGACAGTCGTTGTCGATCCAGGCGTTTTCCACCTGACAGGCCTGATATCCGGGCAGCATTTCGCCGATCCTGTATGGTTCTCCCATGCCGATGGAGGTCACCGGCGCCTCGGCGATCAGGCCGTTTTCACCAATCGTGATAGGTTCAGCGCACATCCGCCGGAGATATCTGCTGTTTCCGGTGCTGCGGTGATAGAAGACTGTGAAAAGAATGATATTAATAAAGAAATGGGGCGTCTTTCTTTCGGAAGACGCCTCAACGGATATTCGATTGCTTACTCTACAGTGTAAGGCAGCAGCGCGATGGCACGGGCACGCTTGATGGCTTCACTGAGCTGACGCTGATGCTTCGCGCAGGTACCGGTCATACGGCGGGGCAGGATCTTGCCGCGCTCGTTGATGGAACGGCTCAGGCGGTTGACATCTTTGTAATCGATATATTCGATCTTGCTCACGCAAAATTCGCATACCTTGCGGCGGGGCTTCCGTCCGCGGGGACGCATACGCTTTTCACCACGATCTTCAGACATGGAAAAGTTCCTCCTTTAAATGAAACTTAGTGATCAAAACGGCAGTTCTTCGTCATCCGCCCGCACGAAAGCGTTTCCGGCGGGAGCGGAAGAGGCAGCAGGAGCATAGGCGGGAGCGTCTCCCTGTTCGCCCTTGGGCGTCAGGAATTCCACATCGTCCGCCTGCACTTCAAGGCTCGTGTAGGTCTTTCCGTCGCTGCCGGTATAGCTCCGGGCGGAAACGGGACCTACCACGCACACCTTGCGGCCCTTGGCCAGATACTTGGAGCAGTTTTCGCCCAGCTGACGCCACGCGCTCACGCGGACGAAATCCGCTTCGGGCTGACCGGCTTCAGCATTGCTGCGGCGGCGACGGTTCACAGCGATCGTAAAGCTGCAAACGGAATCACCGCTCGGAAGAGTGCGCAGTTCGGGATCACGGGTCAGATTCCCGATAAAAAATGCTTTGTTCATACCTGGATCCTCTCGTTACTCAATAACGGCATCCTGGGCTTCTTCAGCGGGAGCGGGCTCCTCGACAGCGTCAGCGATCACGGCTTCGGCCTGCACGACGGGACGCACAGGGCGGGCGGCACGGGGCTTCACCTTGTTGCGCTTTTCGAGAATCCGCACAATCTGATAACGAAGAACATTTTCATTGATCTGAAGATTGCGCTCGATTTCGTGGGGCAGTTCGGGCTCGGCAGAGAAGTTCACCAGCACATAGTAGCCTTCGGTCTTGTAGTTGATGGCGTAAGCGAGAGTGCGCTTGCCCCATTCGTCAACCTTGTCTACCTTGCCGCCGTTCTGCTCGATCAGCGTGTTGTAACGCTCGATGAGTTCCTTGCGGGCAGACTCTTCTACTGCGGGGTCGATGATGTACACCAGTTCATACGTGTTCATAATCCTTTCACCTCCTCATGGACTTATGGCGTCCTATCCTTGTAGGACGCAAGGATGTGCCAAGATGGAATTATACAGGATAATCAACGCGATTTCAAGTATTTTGGAAAATTAATTTGCAAAAAGTGCTTGCGTTTTCCGATAAATCATGTTAAAATACCAAATGCTGATTTACCAGCGAACGATGCAATCAGGAGGTGAAGGAAGTTGCCTAATATCAAGTCTGCTATCAAGCGCGTCAAGGTGAGTGAAAAAAAGAATCTGCGGAATCGCATGGTGAAGACCGGCGTCAAGACCTCTGTGAAGAAGTTTGATGCTGCTCTGGCTGAGGGCGTTGGCCCTGCCGGCGCGCAGCTGAGCGCCACCACCTCCGCTATTGATAAAGCGGCCGCCAAGGGTGTGATCCACAAGAACGCCGCGAACCGCAAAAAGGCCCGCCTTGCCAAGGCGCTGCATAAGGCAGAGATCGCCCAGTAATGGCTGAAAAAAGGATCTTCATAAAGAAGGTCCTTTTTTTGTGCTCCGCAGGCACCAGCCTATTCCCCGCCGCGGGCCTTTCCAAGCTCCTCCCATTCCTCCGGCGTGATCCGGCCCAACGGGTCCGACGCGCGGCCGTTCAGCCTTTCCTCAAACGGCCGCAGCAGGCCCTTTTTGAAAAACACCGTCATGCTGCCGCACACCGGGCAGTATCTGGCAGCGTTTTCGCAGCGGTGCTTTTCTTTTCCGAGGCAGGTATTTTCCTCCCGGCCGGTGCCGGCGTATTTTCCGTCATAGATCAATGCGGTACACCCCCAGATGCCTGTGCTCCTTCTCAAACCGGTTCGCGATCTCCAGCAGCCTTCCGCTGCTCCGGATCAGCTCCCGCCTCATCCCGGCATACACGGTAAGCGCCAGCAGGTCATTTCCGTCATTCACAAACAGGCGGGAAAAGCACAGCGCGGTATACAGCGCGCGGTCTCCCAGGCGGAAGGCCGCGTCCTTCACATAGATTTCTCCCGGGTAGGGCTGCCACGTTTCATTGGGCCCAAAGGCGGAAAGCTTCTTTATTTTGTCCTCCATCTCCTGCAGGCTGTCGCACATGCGGGCGGGGCTTCCGCAGCGGGAGCAGAACCGCGCGTTTTCCGGCAGCCTCCGCCCGTCCCGCGGGCAGCGGTTTCGGAGCGCGGCGCCGCACACAAAGCAATATTCGTCCTTCTCTCCGATCTCGCCGTTTCCGCATCGGGGGCAGAAGCACAGCCTGCGCGGAAGCAGAGGCCGCGCGGGCTCCCGGAGCCGGTTTTCCCTCAGGCGGCTTCCGCAGGAAGAGCAGTACAGGGCCTCCCTTTCCCCGGTCACGGCTCCGCATCTTTCGCACACGCGAAGCAATCCTTCCTCCGCGCCGCCGTCCGCCCGTCCGCTCATTTCCCGCAGGATCACCTCATGCCGCTTTTCATAAAGCGGAAGCAGCAGATGCCGCAGCTCCTCGTCATCCTCCCCTTCCGTTTCGCCCCGCAGGGCAGCGAAACGCGAAAGACGGGTGTCCGCCGCCGCACCGCTCAGGCCGCACAGCAGCATCAGCATTTCCCGGGTCACATTCGTATAACGAAAAAACGCCGCGGGGGCCAGCAGCTCCCCGGCAAAGGCGTCCGCCTCTTTTTCCAGCACCCGCGTCTGAGCGTCCGTCAGCCCGCCGCCGCGGCACAGGGCCGTCTCCTCAAAATCGGTCAGGTGCCCGAGCACGATATGGCCCAGCTCATGCATCAGCGAAAAGCGGATCCTTTCCCGGCTCCGCACTCTTTCATCCTCAAACACGATCAGATACGGCCCGCCGCTCCGGGAGCGCAGCGTGCGGGCATCCGCCCCGAGCGCGCGCAGATGCAGCGGATCCTCCGTGCCGAGCACCCGCGCCGCCTCGCTGTGCCTCAGGCACACCACGCCGCACGGGACCCTCTCCAGCATATCCTCCGCGGAAAACGGGAAGCTCTCCGGCCCCGCCTCCAGCAAAAAGCGCCTCGCCGTTTTTTCGGCATAGGCGTACCGCGGCGCCTCAGGGATCCTTTTTTCTTCCCGCATAAGCCAAAAACATCTCCACCTGACGGCACAGATCATCCAGATCCTCATCGCGCAGCTGCGCGTTGCGCGCCAACCCGTCCACCACACGCTCCACAGTCTCCACCTGCTTTGGGGTGCGCAGGGCCGGGAACGCCCTCTGCACCGGGCTCAGCTCATCCTGCGGGCCGTAGCCGGCGCTGCGCAGCACCTCCTCACGGGAAAGCCGCAGCCCGTCCGCCAGCGCGTAAAGCACCTTCACCGACGGCAGCTTTCTTTCCCCGTTTTCTATGCGGGCCACCTCCGTGTGACTGATGGAGCACAGCCCAGCCAGGCTGAGCCGGCTCAGCCCCAGCTCCGTCCGCCTTGAGCGGATCAAATCCCCCAGCTCGTTCATCCTTGTCCTCCGTTACTCATTCATCGTGCAGGAGCTTGTTTCCATCCCCTCCCCGCCCTTCACATACCGGGCGGAAAAGGCCATATTGATCTCCCGCAGCTCCTTTTTTCCGTCAATATATTCCTGATACATTTCCGCGATGCCGGGCATACAGCCGTCGCACGCCCCGGCCAGATTGCCGATGCATTCCTCCACCAGCCTTTCGCGTTCCTCCCGCGTCGTATCGCGGATCAGGGTGCTTTCCATTTTATCTTACCGCCTTCCTCCGTTATTGTTTTGCCAGGGCACAGGTCCGCTTCCTGCGCTGCTTTTTCCTTTGGTTTTTCATACTTTTTGCAGGTTTATGATTTTAGAAACAGGCCCTAATTACATTCGATATATTCATCTATCAACACTTTTTTCTTTAGGCAACACCGCGTAATAGCAAGAATCACACGCAACAGTCAAAAAAACCCTACATAAACCGCACCTTTCGCCGCGGAGCAAACCCCAATCAAGCCGCGACGGAGGGCCGTGCAGCCAGAAGGAGGTTCGCCAGCGCGAAAGCCATATGCAGTTGTGCGTCCACCTTTTTCAAGCCTCGCCATCGCACC
>JAZLIA010000085.1:0-11487 GCA_045617125.1 Clostridia bacterium
TACGGTATGTTCTGACAACCCTTAAGCGCTCAATTCCATTGGATTCATATTTCTCGATCGTCATGTGTGCCCCTCCCAAATACCGGCGGTACGTGCTGTTTAATTATATCACAAACCTATGAAAATAGCAAGGAAAAAATCAATGATTTCCTTGCTTTCAGCTACATTTTGTTTCTACTTCTACATCAACTATCTGGCAAAGTCGGGGGCGAAGCCGTCTTCATTAACGAACGCAACGAGTGACCTCTTTCCTTTCCGCCAACCGGCAGCAGTCGGCAACCGAGGGCTTTTTTGCTCAAAAACGGTTGAAAAGTTCACGAAATTGTGTTATAATGAACACGATAAATCAGAATTCGCGGAGGTAAAGCAAAAATGCGTTATTCTTTTAAATATAGCTTATTCGCCAAAAATGTTCAGATGTTCAGCGAAGGAAAAAGAGGCATTGTTGTTGAAAAAGAACGTCAGGTTGTCTGCGTGTACGGCACGGATGAGAATTACCATATTTTGTGTGCCATTCCGCTCTGTCCGCCCAAATATCTAAAGGGAGAAGAATATATCATCGAATTTGACGAGAATAATCGTGCAAAGGTATGCGTTGGAGAATTGCAGATCCTTATTGACTATTCTGAGAAGAAGTGTTCAAATAACAAATCTCTCAAATGTTTTGGCTCGGACGATTGGGGTCAGGATGTCCAAATCGAATGGAGCAAAGATTAAAGAGGCTATTTTTTTGCATTTTCCCACAGAAAAGAGCAGACAAATCCCGTTTTGTCGGGCAGGGCACGTACCTTTTGGTCGTACTTACCTTGAAAATGTACCTTTTGGTCGCTCTTTGACAACAAGAAGCAGCAGTTACTGAGAAGATTCTGCTGCTTTTTTGTGCTTATTTCACAAGAGCAGCATACATTTCATCGAACCCATCACCGAATAAATGTACATAGTGTCACCTGCACAAGTTTCTCTTTTCAGTCAAGCACGAAATCCACTTCGTTCAGCCAGTCAAGAATCTTCAATTGGAGCCAGTTGAAAAAAGAGCGCAAAAGAAGCTGGAGCTTCTTCCGCAAATTCATGTAAATAACAATGGAATGGATCATCACTTCACTGGTCTCTTTCAGCTTAGTGACAATCCGATCCAGTGAGTACCGACGTTTCCCGATGCCAAAGTTACGTTCGATTTCTCCGCGTTCTCCGGATTCCAGCCATTCCAGTTTCTTGTGTTGCCTGGCTTCTTCCGGATCTGCGAAGGGTTCCCCAGTTTAGGCCCATTCAGGTGAATCCCAAGCTTTTTACAGTATCTCAGATTCTCCCTGGTGCGAAAGATCGTATCAGCCAACACTCTGGCCGGGTAATGTCCATAAGCTTTCCGATACGATTCAATCGACTGTTGGAATGTGGTGCTTTCGTTGTAAGCATCAATGGTAATGAGTCCAACATATCCGGAGTTTCCAGCATTGATACTTGTCCATCATGCCGCTTGTACATTTTGAGCCCTCCTGTTGGTGCATGGTTTTTGACGCGAATCTTCTGATTCTGCTGCTCCTATTATACCTCAAAATGGGCTCTATCTATTGATTTTCTTATGTTTTCAGGGATTCGCAGGAGACACTAATTAGGCATATCTTTCAAACCCGAGTGGCATATACAGCGGACATCCACTGCAAGAATTCATGTTGGAATCAAGAAAAACTACATTAGCTGGCTCAGTCTTCTTATGGATGCCGCATCAGAACATGAGTTCACTAAACAGACAGTAGAAAAGGGGAGAAAATAAACAGATCCCTTTTCTGAAATCACCTAAAATACAAAAGCGGGACCGGTACAAACCGACCCCGTTTTTTAGATTGGATCCTTATTACTTCCAGTTCTTCGCAATATCCTTCACAACAAATACCAGACGAGCGATACCGAGCAGGGTGAGCACAGCGCAAAGCACCAGCTGAGAAGTGTAGTTGAAACCGGTGAACTTGCTGAAAGCCACCTGCGTATTCAGGCAGATGAGGCCGACGATACCCACGATCATGGGGAACAGGAAGATGAATTTGAATTCAGGATTGATCAGGATAAACACGATGCCGACAGCGGAAACGATCAGCGCGAGCACAGGAAAAGCAATGATGTTGCCGGCGGCAAATTTCGAATCTCCCGTTTCAGCCTGAAGGAACTTGGTGCAGTCCTTGTTATCTTCGGGAAGCCACACATACTGCTGGATGCTCACATTCATTTCAACTTCTTCATTCTGCTTGGTTTCCTTATTTTTTACGGTTGCCTGAAAATTCCAGTAGGGCATAAACTGCAATACGACCAACGCCAGCATGAGTAATGCACAGATATAACCGACCAGCTTGTTCTTCATTGTTTTGTTTCCTTTCATTCCTCTATGTAATTGTTTTAAGTATACCGTTTGTTTATTGTATTGTCAATATACGTGGAATAATTTACACGCCAACACAGGTTTTGCACAATGTACTCCGGTATGTTTGGGCTATTTCAAAGCCTTTTCAAGCACGGAGGGGTCCATATTCTGCAAATCAAAGCCGATCAGATCAAAAGAATAGCTGACCGGTCCGCGAAGGTAAATCCTGTCCTTTTCATCAGGAAGCGGGCCGCAGGAGTTACTGCCGAGGGGGCCCATGCGCCCATCCACGAGCAGGGTGATGTTTTCTTCCGGGATCAGCTCATCTGTGTGCTCCGCCTGTGTCAGCATTTCCGGGGTGTAACGGTGAGCGCTGAAGCTGAAATTGTTTCCTCTCACCATAAGACCCATTCCGCTCTTTTTTGTAAGGCACATGAACTGTGTATCCTCATGAGCGCCATTTTCCTGGGGACGGATATAGGGCTCGTGCGTGTCATCCACAGCCACTTCCCAAAGGCCAAGGAAAGCTGCTGTTTTCTTGTCGGGATAGCTTTCATGCGGGCCTCTGCCCTGCCAGATCAGCTTTCCCAATTCCCCGCATACAGGAATACGGATCCCCAGCCGCGGCAGCGCGCAGCTGATTTGAACGAGCGGCTCATAGGTAACTCGCATGTGGACCTGTCCCGAACCGAAAAGAGTATACTCCTGTATGAACCGCACGATCGGGGGGATCGAACGGGTCCCGTATACACCGGAGATCAGAATGCTGCAGCTCCCATCGTTCTCCTCACGGGCTTCCAGCTTTTCACTTCTGTAAAGCAGCCTGTTAAGGCCGATGCGGCGCCATTTTTCCGCCATACCCTCGCCCACGGGATGATCATTATCGGTTGGAGCGCGCCACAGGTTCATCCGGGTATCCCCAATGATCAGCTTCTGACCCTGGTAAGAATACTCCCGTATTCCTTCTCTGCCAAATAGGACGCGGAAGCTGCCGCCGCTGACTGAGACAAGCCCGTTTTCCGTTTTCATGACCAGTTTCCCATCAGACAGCGCAGGATAGCGAACCGCGTTTCCGTTTTCAAGCAGCACCTGATCCCGGCAGATCACAAAGCCAGCATCAGCCCAGGGCGTGCCCGATTTAAGACACACTGTGAAATTCACGCATGAGCCTTCCGGATAAGCGCCCAGGTCAAGTGTAATCTCCTCCGTCTCTTTGGCCTTCGTGCTGATCTCAAGCAATCCGTTTTTCAGGCACCGGTCGCCATTCTTTACTTCATAACCGATATGATAGCATTCAAGCGAAATGAAATCGTTTTTGTTTTCAACGATAAACCTCCCGCTTTGTTCATCCTTCATTTGGAACCGCACCGGTCTTAATACATGAGCATACTCTTTCAAACCGGTATGCGGCGTCCTGTCCGGATAATTCAGGGCATCCACGCAGAAACAGCCGTCATTGGGCCAGTCACCGAAATCACCGCCGTACTGATAGCGGGTCACGCCGTTTTTCAACGCCGGTATGCCATGATCAGCCCACTCCCATACGCAGCCGCCCATCATGTGCTTTTCACGGTAGATCAGCTGCCAGTAATCCTCCAGCTGGCCCGGTCCCTGCCCCATTGCGTGGCAGTATTCGCACATATAAAACGGTTTATCCGGGAAACGGGTTAAATGATCCGGAATATCCCGTATTGCGGGATACATGCGGCTGCACACATCAGAAGTGAGCACCTGCGTGTCGCCCTCATAATGGATCGGGATCCCGGTATGCATCTTCCGCATTTCCAGAGCCATTTTTTCATGATTCACTCCGTACCCCGATTCATTGCCGAGCGACCACATGATCACGCAGGGATGGTTCCGGTCCCGGGCAACCATCCGTGTGCCGCGATCAATAAACTGTTTCTCCCACGCCGGATCCTCCGCGATCAGATTACGGTTTCCGCAGTGGCCCACTCCGTGAGCCTCCAGGTCGCTTTCATCCACCACATAAAGCCCGTATTCATCACAAAGCGAAAGCATTCGCGGGTCATTTGGATAATGGCTGGTCCTTACCGTGTTGATATTTGCCTTTTTCATCAGCCGCAGTTCATCACGGATGCTGTCGATCGGAGTAAAGTAACCCAGCTCCGGATGAGTATCATGCCGGTTCACACCCTTCAGCTTCACAGGAGATCCGTTTACGAGAAATACGCCATCCACGATCCCGATGCTTCTGAAACCCACCCGCACAAAGGACACCTGCTCCTCCGTGCTGATAAAAAGATCATAAAGATACGGCTGCTCCGCATTCCACAGCCAAATGCCTTTCACCTTTTCTTCAACACGGATGCTTCCGTTTTCGGGCATCACAGTGCGTGTGAACAGAATTTTTTCTCCATCGCGCAGGGAAACGGTAACCGGCTTTTTCCCCGCCGCGCGCGCTGTAATGACGATATGCCCCGTTCCCTCTTCTTTTCCCGGAACAGCGTCCACTACCGGATCCTCTATGCTTTCCGTGCCGAAGCTGAGCAGACAAACATCACGGAAAATGCCGCTGAAACGCCACATATCCTGATCCTCAAGATAGGTACCGTCCGACCACTTGAGCACGATCACCTTAAGATGATTCAACCCTTCCTCAAGATAAGGCGTCACATCAAATTCCGCAGGAAGATGCGGCCCCTTCGTAAAGCCTGCAAAGCTTCCGTTTACATACACATAGCAGCAGGAAGCAACCCCCTCAAAGCGGATGCGTGACGATCTGCCTGAAAAGTGCTCTGGCAGCTCAAAAAGCCGTTCATATACGCCCACCTGTGTATCATCCGGCACGTAGGGAGGATCATATGGGATCGGATACGCCACATTGGTGTAATGCGGGCTGTCATAGCCCTGCAGTTGCCACACTCCGGGCACCGTGATGGTGCCTTTCTTTCCCTCACCCCGGTTTCCGGAAAGCTCCTCTACATCATAGGGGGAATTGTACACAGTAAAATCCCACACCCCGTTCAAGGATAAAAACCACGGAGACAGGGCGCGCACATCCGCCCTTGCCGTTTCCTCATCAGCATACGGCACAATATCCGTTCTTGGAGGAAGACGTTTCAGGCTGGTAATGCCGATATTCTGAAACTCGTTTCTCATAGCTGCTCCTCATCGAATATATGATCGTTCCAGTCAGGCGGTTTATTCTTCCGCAGCCCAGCCCTTGGCACACCTGACTGCCTTGTGCCATTTATTCAGCTTGTCCTTCTGTTCCTCTGCCGTCATGCGAGGCTCAAACACCTTGCCCGGCTTTTTATTGCTGATCAGGTCCTCTTTGCTTTTCCAAAAACCGCTCGTCAATCCGGCAAGGTAGGCAGCCCCCAGGGCAGTTGTTTCCACACAGGCGGGGCGGTTCACGCTGCACTGCAGAATATCCGCCTGGAACTGCATCAGCAGTTCATTGGCCGAGGCGCCTCCGTCCACCTGAAGCCCGGAAAGCGGGATATCACATTCTGTCCGGATCGCCTCCAGCACATCGCTCACCTGATACGCGATGGATTCCAGCGTAGCCCGGATAAGATGATACCGGTTCACCCCTCTTGTAAGGCCCACGACCGCTCCTCTGGCATAGGGGTCCCAATAGGGCGCACCCAAACCGGTAAAAGCCGGAACGATATAGCATCCGTTGGTATCCGGCACCTTTGATGCGAAATATTCTGTGTCGGCTGCATTGTCCACCAGCTTCATCTGATCTCTCAGCCACTGCACCGCTGAGCCGCCCACAAAAACAGATCCTTCCAACGCATAGCTCACCTGATCGCCGATCCCCCACGCAATGGTCGTGACAAGCCCGTTTGCAGAGTAGACCGGACGGTCTCCAGTATTTACGAGCAGGAAGCAGCCAGTGCCGTAGGTGTTTTTTCCCTGACCCGGTTCAAAGCAGTTTTGGCCAAACAAAGCCGCCTGCTGATCTCCCGCTGCCCCGCAGATCGGAATCGGACTTCCGAAAAGATTCGCTTCCGTTTCACCGTATCTGCAGCCGCAGGGTCTGGCTTCGGGCAGCATGCAGGCAGGAATGTCCATTCTCTGCAGAATCTGTTCATCCCAGGTAAGCGTGTTGATGTTAAAAAGCATCGTACGCGAGGCATTGGAATAATCCGTAACATGCTTTTTTCCGCCGGTCAGGTTCCAGATCAGCCAGGTTTCCACTGTTCCGAAAAGCAGTTCCCCTTTTTCCGCTCTTTCGACAGCCCCAGGAACATGCTTCAATATCCAGCGGATCTTGGTTGCAGAAAAATAGGGATCGATGATCAGACCGGTCTTTAAGTGATATTCTTCCTTTAATCCTTCACCGACCAGACTGTCACAGAAGGAGGCCGTTCTTCTGTCCTGCCACACAATGGCATGACATACAGGCTCTCCGGTGTTCCTGTCCCACACGATGGTCGTTTCGCGTTGATTGGTGATCCCGATCGCGGAAATCTCTTCCGCTGTCACATTCAGTTTTTCCATCGCTTCTCTTGCTACACAAAGCACGGTGCTGAAGATCTCCTTCGCATCATGCTCCACATAGCCCGGCTGCGGAAAATACTGAGTGAACTCTTTCTGCGCCATGGAGCAAATGTTACCGCCTCTGTCAAAAAGGATCGCACGGTTGGAAGTGGTTCCGGCATCCAATGACAGAATATACTTTTTCATTTTTGTATCACCTCATCTTTCTCTGTTCCAAGTAAAGCATCCAGAAATTCCGTTCTGCCGTCAAAGCGATCTGAAAACGCAATGTACAGGTTCCAGGCAAGCCGCTTTCTGTTTTCCGCGGTCACTTCCTCATCCTTTTTCACATTCAGGATCATTCGGGCCATGGGTCCCGCCAGCAGCTTTTCCGGCTTCCTGCCGGAACGTATCCCGAAAATGCTTTGCATATAACGATTGCTTCCAAACAGGAAAAGCTCTGTAAACTCCCGGCAAAGCCGATAAAGATATTCGTTCATATCCTTTTCACGGTCATCAGAAGCTTCCAGATAGGCTTTCAGCTTCTCATTTGAAAACAGGCTTATACGCATACTCTGCTTCGCCTTTTTGCTGAATTCTTTCGGTTCAAGATAGAGTTCCAGGTTGTAGCAACGAATGCAGAAAAAACCTGCTTCCCTCTTTTTTTCAGGAATATCCCCAATAAAAAGAAGCTCTTTTTTGATCTCCCAGCTGTCCGGATACTTTTTTTCCGCTTCCGAAAGCAGCTTTGCCTTGTCAAAGATCACCGTGCAGGCATCCGCTTTCCGGATCAGCCTCTGTATCTCATCGGCAGGCGCTTCGTTTTCACCTGAAAGCTTTTTCCCGCAATAGGAGCAGAAGCCTGCATCAGGGTCATAGATCATCTTTCCGCACCAGGCACATTTTCCAGGACGGTCCATCATTTCCACCGCTCTCTTCATCATGATATCATTATTATACAGGATATTCATCTGTAAATCAACGAAGCAGACACGTGTTTTTTTGTGTTTATCTTGTCAAATAAACAGGCTTGCACTATAATATAGAAGATTTTATCAGCTCAACAAGCTGGAGAGGGGCAGAAGCATGGACACAGAAACCACGAAAACCAATTTTATTTGGGATTATATAGATGATGATCTCAAAAGCGGTCACTGCCGGGAGATCCATACCCGTTTTCCCCCCGAACCGAACGGTTATCTGCATATTGGACACTGCAAAGCACTGGTAACGGATTTCGGTACCGCCGAAAAATACGGTGGTCTTTGCAACCTCCGTTTTGATGACACGAACCCTTCCAAAGAAGACACCGAATATGTGGACGGCATCCAGGAGGATATCCGCTGGCTCGGCTTTGAATGG
Organism: Clostridia bacterium; assembly: GCA_045617125.1. Taxonomy (GTDB): domain Bacteria; phylum Bacillota; class Clostridia; order Christensenellales; family Aristaeellaceae; genus ZC3RG03. The sequence continues at coordinate 8,171 of JAZLIA010000085.1, forward strand.
AACGGCGGTCTTTATTATGCCAGTGAATACTACGAAAAGATCTATGCCATCGCGGAAGATTTTATCCGCCGCGGCCTGGCCTATGTGGATGAGCTTTCTCAGGATGAAATGCGTGAATACCGCGGCACCCTGACCACCCCGGGCAAGAATTCCCCCTGGCGCGACCGCCCCGCGGAAGAAAGCCTGGATCTGTTCCGCCGCATGCGCGCGGGTGAGTTCCCTGAGGGGCGTATGATCCTGAGAGCAAAAATTGACATGGCCTCCCCCAACATGAACATGCGTGATCCCGCCATGTACCGCATCCTTTATAAGCATCATCACCGCACAGGAGACACCTGGTGCATCTATCCGATGTATGATTTTGCCCACCCCATCTCGGATGCACTGGAAGGAATCACCCATTCTCTGTGCTCTCTGGAATTCGAGGCTCACCGTCCTCTTTACCACTGGGTCGTTGAAAACGCCGGGTTCCGTAAGGGCGAAAACGGCTATTACGGTCCGAGGCAGATCGAGTTTGCCCGTCTCAACATCACCCGCACCATCATGAGCAAGCGTTATCTGCGCCGTCTGGTGGAAGAAAACTACGTTTCCGGTTGGGATGACCCCCGTATGCCCACCCTGTGCGCGATGCGCCGCCGCGGTTTCACGCCTCAGGCTATCCGCAGCTTCATTGAAATGGTCGGCCTTGCGAAAGCGGATTCCACTGTGGATTACGCCATGCTGGAACATTGTGTGCGTGAAGACCTGGGAAACAAGTCAAAGCGTGCAATGGCTGTGCTGAACCCGCTGAAGGTGATCCTGATCAACTGGCCCGAGGATAAAACAGAAGTGCTGGAAATGGAAAACCATCCCGACATTCCTGAAATGGGCACCCGTCAGGTAACGCTCAGCCGCGAGATCTGGATCGAACAGGAAGATTTCATGGAAGAACCTCCAAAGAAATTCTTCCGTCTCCGCCCGGACGGGGAGGTCCGCTTAAAGGGCGCCTACATTATCCGGTGCGACCGGGTCGTGAAAGATGAAAGCGGAACGATCGATCATCTTGAATGCTCTGTGGATCTGGATTCTCATTCCGGAACGCCGGGTGCGGAACGCAAGGTGAAGGGAACGCTGCATTGGGTGGATGCCCGCAACTGCTGCAAGATCGAAGCCCGCCTCTACGAACCGCTCCTCAACGAAGATCTTGATGAAGAAAACGAAGAAACCGACAAAAAAGATTTTATCAGCCGCCTCAATCCCGACAGCCTGCACACCGTGACAGGATACGGTGAAGCTTCCCTCGCTTCCTGTGATGTGGGAGACACCTTCCAGTTCCTCCGCACCGGCTATTTCTGCAAGGATCAGGATTCTGCCGCCGACAGGAATGTTTTCAACCGCGTTGTCGGCCTGAAAGACAGCTACAAACCCGTTTAATAACAGACAGGAGAACGATTATGGACGAAGTCAGAACCAGGTTTGCCCCTTCACCCACCGGTTTTATGCATTTGGGCGGGCTCAGGTCCGCTTTATACGGATATCTTTTTGCCAAACAGAATAACGGAAGTTTCATCCTCCGCATCGAGGATACCGATCAGGAGCGTTTTGTTGAGGGCGCCACTCAAGTGATCTATGACACGCTGAAGGGCTGCGGCATCAACTGGGATGAAGGCCCCGATATCGGCGGCCCCTATGGCCCCTACATCCAGTCAGAGCGCAAATCGCTCTATCTTCCCTATGCACAGCAGTTGGTCGAATCCGGCCACGCCTATTATTGCTTCTGCACAAAGGAAGAGCTTGAAGAGCGCCGTGCCGCCTGTGAAGCAAAGGGCGAGGTGTTCAAGTATGACAAGCACTGCATGAATCTTTCCAAAGAAGAAGTGCAGCAGAAGCTGGACGCGGGAATTCCCTATGTGATCCGCATGAATTGCCCCACAGAAGGCGTCACCGTGTATAATGACCTGGTATTCGGCGAGCTTTCCTTCCCGAATGACACGCTGGATGATATGATCCTCATCAAGGCGGACGGAATGCCCACCTACAATTTTGCCAACGTGATCGACGATCATTTGATGAACATCACCTACGTCATGCGCGGAATGGAGTATCTTTCCTCCACTCCCAAGTATAACATCCTGTATAACGCATTCGGCTGGAAGATCCCCAATTATATCCATATGCCTCCCGTCATGCGCGATGCTCAGCATAAGCTTTCCAAGCGCGATGGAGACGCTTATTACAGTGATTACATTGAAAAGGGTTATCTCAAGGAAGCCCTGATCAACTATCTTGCTCTGGTCGGGTGGAATCCCGGTGATGACCGTGAATTCTTCACCCTCGATGAGCTGGTAAAAGCGTTTGATGTAAAGCGCATCAATAAAGCCCCCGGAATCTTTGATGTGGAAAAACTGAACTGGTTCAACGCTCATTACATTTCTGAAATGAATCCTACTGAATATCTGCAGGCTGCGACCCCCTGGTTTGATCAGGTGCTTGAAGGCCTTCACATAGATTATGCCCGTCTTGCAGGCCTGCTTCAGAGCCGCACCGACAAATTCAGCAGTATACCCGGTATGATCGGATTCCTGAAGGAAATGCCCGAGTTCTCAAACGATCTGTATACCCACAAAAAGATGAAAACTGATCCCCAGGTCGCAAAAGACAGCCTCGCTTTCGTTCTTCCGGTGCTGGAGCAGATCGCGGATTGGAACGAGCAGAACATACATGATACTGTGATGGCTGCTATTTCCGAAAGCGGACGCAAGAACGGCGCGGTACTCTGGCCGCTTCGCATCGCGATCAGCGGCCTGGAATCCACTCCCGGCGGTGCGTTCGAGATCGCCTATCTTCTCGGAAAGGCGGAGACCCTGAAGCGGATCCGTTCTTCTCTCGAAAAACTCTGATCCAGTTTACTTGATTATCGGGAGAATGTCGTATATAATAGATACAAGAATAATTACCGGAGGTAAATCAAATGCGTTCTGTTCCAATCAAGCTCAGTTTTGCTGAAGAAGTAAAAACCTTTGTCAACGCGGTGAACCGTTATCCCTACGAAATGGATCTTCGTGCAGGCCGCCATGTGGTCGATGCCAAATCCATTCTGGGCATCTTCTCCCTGGACCTGAGCAAGCCCATCACCCTGGATGTATATGATGATGCCTGTGATGATCTGATCGAAGATATCAAACAGTTTACACTTTAAATAATGAAATCCCAAAAATATCCACTATACACCCAGAGCGGTGAGTAAATCGGTGATATATTTGACTGTTCTGTTTGAGGTCCAGATTGCATCGGAAGTCAGTTTGACTTTCTTGGATTTGGAAAGATAATGGAAGACC
>JAZLIA010000086.1:0-7862 GCA_045617125.1 Clostridia bacterium
AGCTCTGGGAAAAATGGGGCTATCATGATGAATTGATCGTGACCGGCGAGCCCTTCGCCCTGTGGGTGATCGAAAGCCAAAGAGATATAAGCGGCGAACTGCCTTTTGAAAGAGCCGGGCTGCCTGTCATTTTCACCGATAATCAGAAGCCCTACAAGCAGCGCAAGGTGCGCATCCTGAACGGCGCCCACACCTCCTTCGTGCTGGCGTCTTTCCTGCGGGGCAACGACACCGTGGGACAGAGCATGGATGATGAGCTGATGCTCAAATACATCCGCCAGGTCATCTTTGATGAGGTGATCCCCACCCTGACTCTTCCCAGAGAGGACCTGCTTTCCTTTGCCGACGCGGTGATCATGCGCTTCCGCAATCCCTTCGTAAAGCATATGCTGCTGGCAATTTCCCTCAACAGCGTTTCCAAATGGAAAGCCCGCTGCCTGCCCTCTCTGATGGATCATGTGAAGCAGCATGGCGAGCTGCCACTGTGCCTTTCCTTCTCTCTGGCTGCCCTGACCGCGTTTTATACCACTCCCGTCTCCCCTGTGATCACCGACAGTGCGCTCACCGGCATCCGAAACGGTGAAAGCTATCCCATTCGGGATGATCATGCGGTACTCGAATTCTTTGCAGGTCTTCAGGGCGCTTCCGCGGAAGAGACCGCGCAGAAGACCCTGTCCCGCGTTGATTTCTGGGGCAGCGATCTTAACGAGCTTCCCGGCTTCACCGCCTGCGTGACCGAGCATCTTGAAAAGATCCGCAGGGACGGCATGACCGCGGCGCTTGAATCGCTGATAAAGTGAAGCGTACCGGTACATTCCTTTTTCCATTACCACGAACAAGGAGGATCTGCCTATGCTTTCCGCGATCCGGATCCATGAACAGGATGATGTGGCTGTAGCCCTCCGTCCCCTTAGCAAAGGTGAAAATATCCTGGGCATCACGCTCACAGAAGATATTCCGCAGGGGCACAAGCTGGCCCTGCGGAGCATCTCTGAAAACAATCCGGTGATCAAATACGCTTCCCCCATCGGTATTGCTTCCCAGGATATCCTTCCTGGTGAACATGTACACACAAGCAATGTAAAAACCGGCCTTTCCGACGGCCTCAACTATCAGTGGGATCCTGTTTCCTGCCCTGTTCCAAAGAAGCTTTCAGGCACCTTCATGGGGTTCGTTCGTCAAAGCGGCCGGGCCGGTATCCGCAACGATATCTGGATCCTCCCCACCGTTGGCTGTGTGAACGGCATTGCCAGGATGGTGGCTGAAAAAGCCTCCGCTTTCGTGAAAGGCAGTGTAAAAAAGGTGTTGTGCTTCCCCCATCCCTATGGCTGCAGCCAGTTGGGAGAGGATCAGGAAAGCACCCGCACCATTCTGGCACGTTTGGCCGGCCATCCGAATGCCGGCGGCGTTCTGGTGCTGGGTCTGGGCTGTGAAAACAGCGGGGTGGAAGAGATCCGCTCCCATATGGAGAAATACGATCCCTCACGGGTCCGCTTTATGGTATGCCAGGAACAGGAGGATGAACAGGAAGCCGCTCTGAATATCGTAAAAGAGCTGATCGACCAGGCTGCCGGAGACGAACGGGTATCTGTGCCAATGGAAAAGCTCATCGTCGGCCTCAAGTGCGGCGGCTCCGACGGCCTGAGCGGGATCACCGCCAACCCGGTGATCGGCCGTTTTTCCGATCTTCTGGCCGATCACGGCGGCACCACCATCCTGACCGAGGTGCCCGAAATGTTCGGTGCGGAGACCCTGCTGATGGCCCGCTGCCCGGACAGGGAACTGTTTGACAAAACAGTAGCCCTGATCAACGATTTCAAGGATTATTACATCAAAAGCGGCCTGCCGGTATATGAAAACCCCTCTCCCGGGAATAAAGCCGGCGGGATCACCACATTGGAGGATAAATCGTTGGGCTGCACCCAGAAAAGCGGTTCCTACGCGGTGCGGGGCGTGCTGCACTATGGCGAAAGCGTGCGCACGCCGGGGCTCAACCTGCTTTGTGCTCCCGGCAACGACCTGATCGCCTCCACTGCTCTGGCGGCCTCCGGCGCACAGCTGATCCTGTTTTCCACCGGGCGTGGAACGCCCTTTTCAGCCCCCGTGCCTACGCTGAAGATCGCCAGCAACACCCCTCTCGCGCAGAAAAAAAGCACCTGGATCGACTTTGATGCCGGGCGTCTCGTGACGGAGGAAATATCTCTCTCTGCTTTGGCGGATCAGCTCTTCTCGCTGGTACTTACGACCGCACAGGGAGAAAGCACACTGGCTGAAAAGAACAACTGCGAGGATATGGCAATATGGAAACGGGGCGTAACCCTGTAAACTTTTTCTGCAAAAGGCCGTTTGCCCCGGCCTTTTTGATCATCCGATCAAAAGCATTCCTGCGCTTTACAGAAGACCGAAAAAAAACTGGATTTATCCTTTCTCTTAGTGTATAATGATTTCAGGTGAATAATTAGAAGGGGGTCTTTCCCATGATACAAGTCATTCACGGTAAGAAAGGTTCCGGAAAAACCAAGCGGATCCTGGATATGGCCAATGAAGCCATCAAGGAGCATAATGGAGATGTGATCTTCGTTGACCGCGACAACAGTTATATGTTTGATCTGCGGCACGAAGTGCGTTTTGTAAATGCCAGTGAATACGGCAGCGACAGTCCCGAAATGTTTTTCGGTTTCCTGTGCGGCATGCTGGCGCAGAATTTTGATATCAGTGTCATTTTTGTGGATGCTTTCCTGAAGCTGGTCAAAAAAGATATCGCCGAATGCGAAAATTTCTTTGACCGGCTGAGCGCTCTGTCTGAACATCACAACGTACAGTTTGTTCTGAGCGTGAATGTGGACGACGAGATCGCTCCGGAATATCTGAAGAAATATTTCATCTGATCCATTCCATTTCTGCAGGGGAAGTTTTTCTCCTGCAGATTTTTATCATCCGGAGGAAAATATGGCTTACATTTCTACCCGCGGAGGAGATCCCGTATCCGCCTCCCGTGCGATCCTGAACGGCATCAGCGAAAACGGCGGTCTCTATGTTCCGATGAGCCTGCCGGTGTTTTCTCAGGAGAAGATCCTTTCCCTGGCCGATCTAACCTACCCCGAGCGGGCTGCCCGGGTGCTTTCCGCGGTGCTGGACGATTTTGACGAAGAAGAACTGCTCTCCTATGCCCGGGACGCCTATGCCTCCTTCTGTGTGCCCGAGGTGGCCCCGCTTTGCGACATGAAAAACGGCGTATCGGTTCTGGAGCTTTTCCACGGTCCCACTCTGGCCTTCAAGGATATGGCCCTGCAGCTTCTGCCCCGGCTGCTCGCCGCTGCCGCCCGTAAGCAGAACGAGCACAGAGAGATCGCGATCCTCACAGCCACCAGCGGCGACACCGGAAAAGCCGCACTGGAAGGCTTCCGGGACGTGCCCGGCACAAGCTGCACCGTGTTTTATCCCCTGGGCGGCGTAAGTCACGTGCAGGAAAGGCAAATGCTGACCAGCGAAGGAAAAAACGTGCACGTGATCGGCGTGCACGGCAATTTTGACGACACTCAGACCGGCGTGAAAAAGCTGTTTACCGATCCGCAATTCATCAGGGAAATGGATGAGTCAAACCGGGTGCTCTCCAGTGCCAACAGCATCAATCTGGGACGGCTGGCTCCGCAGATCGCTTATTACATGAGCGCCGCGGCTGAAATGATGAAAAAAGGCATCCGGCGCTTCCATGTATGCGTGCCAACAGGAAATTTCGGCAACATTCTGGCTGCCTGGTATGCCAAAAAAATGGGCGCCCCGATCGATCTGTTCCTTTGCGCCAGCAACAGCAACGATGTGCTCACCGAGTTCATCGCCTCAGGGCGCTACAACGCCGCGCGGAAATTCCATCTCACGGTGTCCCCCTCCATGGATATCCTGATCTCCTCCAATCTGGAACGGCTGCTGTTTGAACTGTGCGAATGCAGTGCCGAGCAGCTGACAGGGTATATGCAGAAGCTGAAAACGGAACAGGAATACACCCTCCAAACGGAAATGCTCATCCGATTGCAGAAGGAATTCCGCGGCTTCAGCGCTTCTGAGGAAGAGACCCTGCAGGCGCTGCGGGACACCTTTGAACAGGAGCATTACCTGATGGACACCCACACCTCCGTAGGCATGAAAGCGCTCAAAAAATACCGTGCGCAGAGCGGAGATGACACCCCCATCCTGCTGGTAGCCACAGCCAGCCCCTTCAAATTCGCCCCTGCGGTGTGCCGGGCCCTCGGCCTTCCTGCCGACGAAGACGCTTTCGACAGCGTGCGCCGGGTAAGCGCCGCGGCAGATTTGCCTGTGCCTGCCTCTCTCGTGAAACTGGAAAAAGCCCCTGCCCTTCACAGTCTCACCTGTGAAAAGGACGCAATGGGCGCTGCAGTCATGACCGCGCTGAACGGATGAAAAGGAGATTTGCGAAACATCGCCTGGCAATACAAAAGGAGTTTTTGCGCTTATGGTACTTCATTATACTATGGATAATGATATAGAATGGGTTGCTTTGAGAACCCTGCAAATCATCAAAACATATCTTCAAAAAGTGACACATTGTACCCTTATATCAATAAAATCCTGGACCAATGGAGTTCCAGATATCTTTGATTGTTCAAACTGCAGGGAAGGCAAACTTATATTTTCTGATGGATTTCTAAACGGATATATTGATCCTGATGGTTACAAAACAGATATTGAGATGGAAACGTGTTTTTCTGATGCTGCTATAGAAGGTCAGACCTCGCATTATATGGAACTATTGATGTTCCATACAGAACAACTGTTTCGCACAGAACCTGCATTTTGGGTCGACAAATGCGTCGATGGCATTCTGCACATCCACATTGTATCAGGTAATAAGTAAATACAATAGAATGCGGAGCTGCGCCGCCAATATCATTCAGATCATGACATTGTACAGAAGAAAGGCTGTTGCACAGCGCCTTTTTCCTTCTGAAAAGCTCTCGCTGCACTCGGTCAACGGCGTCCCGGTCGCCTCCCATCGACACATAGCGGCTTGGGACGCCTTTGGACTTGTAACACCTCCGATGCCCCCACGAAAATCATGCATATTACAAAGCCTGATCATGAAAAACCGCCGTCTGCTGTTGCAGAAATATTCCTTTCTGCAGCTGCGATCCCGGGTTTTCATGCTTTTGTTTATAATGGTGTTTTTTCCCCTGAAGAAGCCAAAATCGACTTGAAATACACTCTTGTTTTTTCACCGTAGATCGTGGTCTGCTCATTCAGAAAATGATATCCATACTTTTCATACAGTCCGCAGTGATCCGTCGATATGTAAACATTCTCCCTGCCCGCGCTTGCAGCTGCATTTTCGCACCATTCCAGAAGCTTTCCAACATATCGATGTCCCCGATACTTGGGAAAGGTATAAACGAAGCCGATCCAGTATTTCTGATTATCTGATGAAAAAAACTCCTGAACGATCATCCTGATACCTCTCCATTCCAATATTTGCACAGTTTTCTCCATCCAACCCATAAGCCCCATACTGATCCGTTTTGCATAACCAGCATGCATAAAGCCGCTTCTATTGCAGGGTTATACGGTATACATCCGCTGTTTCTCCCTCATATTCAAAACTTCTTTCATAAACGCCCCCATTCCACAGGATCGTTTTCACAGAAGCAGTATTGGACCTTTCCACCGATAGCTGAATGGAGGAAAGGCCTGCCTGCAAAGCAACTGAAAGGATCTGCGAAAGCATTTCAGTCGCATAGCCTTTTTTACGCTCTTTGGGACGAACACTGTAGCCACAGTGACCAAAGTCCATCAGGAATCCCTTCAGTTCATGCCTCAGATCGATCACCCCCACGATCCTTCCAGCTTCATCCACCGCAAAGAAGGTATCGGTGACCACCCAGTTGGGATCTGCCGTTTCCGGGTTTGCGTTCATCGTAATATACATCAGCCATTCTTCATAGCTTTCGATCCCGTCCAGCATTTCACTGCCGTTAATGACGGTTTCCCCATGTTCCAGAAACTCCTTTCTGAACAGGAGCGCTTCCTCCTTCTGTTCCAATTTGGGTCTCTCAAGGCGTATTCTCATTTTTTTCCTCCGCTGTTCTTTCTCATTCATTTCATCCATGATAGCCACGACCTGGGAAGGAATTTTCGCCTGCATGAACTGTTCAAGGATCCCCACCGGCTGCCGGGTGCCCTGTTTCAGATACCATACGGCCTGTACAGGAAACATCCCAAGCTGCTGCGCGGCAAAAAGCTCACCGCTTCCTCCGTCCCCTACATACAGGCACTGATCCGCTTCCACCCCCAGCCTGTTCAAGCATTTCCTGAAAATGGCCGTTTCCGGCTTTTGCAGTCCTTCCTCGCAGGAAAGACACATCACATCGAAATACTCCAAAAAGGCGCTTTGCCGTATCCACTGTGCTTCATCCGAATAGGCATTGCTGATCAAGGCAAGCCGCAGCCCCCTCTTTTTCAGTTCCCGCAGCATGGGAAAAACTTCGGGATGCGGATGACAAAACACGTCTTCACCTCTTCGGATGCGTTTTTCTATGATCCGCTTCACGGTATCATCCCTGCAGCCATAGTATTGAAAGATCCTAAACAGGTTTTCTTCTGTCGTGATCCCGCCAAGGGTCCTCTCTTCTTCATCCCTTTCCCATAATTCGGTAAAACATTTAACAGGGATCCCCGCATCTTTCGCCATGGAATCACGCAGATATGCCCTTCCGTCAAACAGGGTCACAAGGGTCTCAAACATATCAAAAATCACTGCCCGGATCATTTTGTTTCCTCTTTTTCTGCATTTCCTCAATCCTGTCCTGTGAGGTAAGACAGAACAAAATCTCTGTAATGCCGCGCATAGCTTTCATCAAAATCTACTACTCGTGACCACATCCTGAGTCCCTGATAGTAATACAGGATCATCTCTGCTGCAGCCTCAGCATTCACAGGTTTGAATTCGCCTATGCATATGCCATAACTGATCAGGCTTTGCCACCTTTCCCGTGCCCTTTTTTCGATAGCCTGAAAGATCTCACCGTGTTCACTGATATTGGCAAACTCATATATCGCAAGGCTCAGCGATCTTTCAGGATGCAAAAGCTCATTCACTATAAGATCCAGGGTTTGATTTAATATGAACAGGGCGTTTTCTCTGCTTTGGATCTGTTCCTCAAAGGTATAGTCATCTGTTATCAGCCTGGTAAAAACTTCTTCTGTTGAAGAAAAATGCCTGTAGAGTCCGCCTCGGCTGAGCCCTGTTATATCACACAGATCCGTCATGGAAACATCCTTAAATCCCTTTTGGGAAAACAGTTCCTGCGCTTTTTCAAGGATCTTTCTTTCCGTTTCATCACCTTTTTTCATCCTCTCCCTCCTTTCCATAAAAAGCGTCATCTATGTCGCTTTTATTATGCGACACAGATGACGCTTTTGTCAATTGCTTTTTTGCTAATCATGTTAACTGTACAGATATGCTGCATATTTTCATCCTGGCTGAGCTGAGCGAAGGGAATCATATGTGTAACACATGTTGAGCGAATGAAGCTTCGCCAGAACGGAAAAGCTGTAAACAGAGGCAGGGTAATGAGTGAATAATACAGCTTCAACCGGTAAACCATTCATCTCAGCAGCAAAACCTTTATTCATATCGAAATGAACATAAAAACAGGACACACATTGCTGCATGTCCTGAAATGGAATCCGGCGGTGACCTATCCTCCCGGGCCGTTTCCAGCCAAGTACTTTCGGCGCTGAAGGTCTTAACTTCTGTGTTCGGCATGGGAACAGGTGGATCCCCTTCGCCATTACCACCGGAAATGGTTTCTCTTCTTCTTTTCTGCACCCTGACAACTGCACAGATATTT
>JAZLIA010000087.1:0-4898 GCA_045617125.1 Clostridia bacterium
CGCACATCGCAGGCCCTGCCTGCGGAAGACTGCTTTCCGATCTGGGCGCGGAAGTCATTAAGATCGAAAGCGCCAAGGGTGATCCCTGGCGCGTGACCGGCCGCGACTACTGTCCGAACCGTTATGATATCGAACAGGAGAATCCCTCCTATGATATCTGCAACACGGGAAAGAAGAGCATCGAGCTGGATCTGAAATCCGATTTCGGAAAGGAAGCGGCGCAGAAGCTCCTGGAAACGGCCGACGTGTTCGTGACCAATTTCCGCCCCGCGGCATTAAAGCGCCTGGGGCTCCATTACGAGCAGGTATGCCCGAAGTATCCCGGGCTCATCTACGGCATGAGCCTTGGCTTTGGTGAGAAAGGTCCTGAAGCTGAAAAGAAGGCCATGGACGTGACCGCGTTCTGGGCCCGCGCCGGTTTTCTGCGTGACCAGAACCCCATCGAGGTGGATGAACCCTTCTTCCCGCCGTGGTGCGTGGGAGATACTGCCGTCGGTACCCAGATGGCCCTTTCCATCGTGGCAGCCTACGTCAACAAGTTGAAGACGGGCAAGGGAGACGTCGTAAAGGCCGGTCTTATGCAGGAGTCCGTCTATCTGTTCGGCCACATGATCACCATCTGCCAGCCGCCCTACGGAAAGCAGTTCCCCCAAAGCATCTACGACCATCCCACGGACTATCATTTCAGGTGCAGCGACGGCGTGTTCGTGATGGTGTCTCTTGTGGGTGGGAACGAGGCCTGTCTGCAGTTGTTCCGCATGGTCGGTCTTGACAGCTGGTGCGAAGACGAGCGCTACAATACCTGGAAGTCCCGTGGTGAGAACCGTAAGGCGGTGTACGACGGGGTGCGCGAAAAGTTCAGAGAAAAGACTGCGAAGGAATGGAGCGTCCTCGCCGCGGAATATGACGTGGCGCTTACCATCATGCCGCATTACCGCGACATGGCGGACGACGAGCAGGCCTGGGCCAACGGCTACCTGGAGAGAGTGCAGTATCCGAATGGCAACTCCGACGTCGTCCCGGCGAGCGTTTTCGATATGGGCTGCATGGAAAGAAAACCCACCGAGCAGGCGCACTGGATCGGTCAGGACACCGACGAGGTGCTCGCCTCCATCGGCATGAAGCGCCCGGAGTAAGATTTTTTTGGACCCCAGAGGGATTTTCGGCTCTCAGGCTACAAACTTTTTCGAGGGATGTAGCCTGGGAGCTGTTTTCTTCTGTGGGGCTCACATGCCGAAGGCAATTCTGCATGAAATCCGCTTCCTCGACCTGTTTTTTCGGAAATTTTGTAGCCCCAGCCGTAAAAACCGCCCCTGGGTCCAAAAATATTCGCCGTCCAAAAATATTTTATCATATCATCATGTTAGCACTTTACAAAACTAAAATGTCGGTGTATAATGCGCTTGTTCCCGTAAAGGGCATTCTATTTTAGGAGACTTGAATTTATGAAAAAGATCATTGCAATCGTACTTTCACTGACTATGGTCATGGGACTTGCTGCCTGCGCGGCAGGCACATCTCAGCCCGCACCGGCGGAAACCCAGACGCAGGCATCGGCCGGCGGAGAAACGGTGTTCAACATGTCGGTCAATTTTGAGGAGTCATACTGGGATCCCGCGTATTTCACGCAGTTTGATGATGCGGGTCTTGCTCCCGTGATCTACGAGACTCTCTTTAGTTTTAACGAAGACGGTTCCGTAACCCCCTGTCTTGCCGAATCCTATGAGGTCTCGGAAGACGGCCTTACCTATACCATAAAGCTCCGCCAGGGCGTTCAGTGGCATAAGGGATACGGTGAGTTCACCTCGGAGGACGTAAAGTTCACGCTGGACCGCCAGAGCGACCCGGAGATCGCATCCGTGAATACGGCGAACCTTAACATTGAAAACATCGCTTCCGTGGAGTGCCCCGATAAATATACGGTGGTGATCAATCTGAAAAGCATTGACGTCGATCTGATCACAAGATTTACGATGTTCTATTCCTTCATCGTATGCAAGGCATACAGCGATAAGGAAGGAAAGACAGCGATCACAAAAAGTCCGGTCGGTACAGGTCCCTTCGTATTTGACAAGGGAAATCTGGCAGTCAAAACGGAAGCCGTTGCCAACAAAGACTGGTGGGGCGACCGCAAGGGCGGCAACATCGACAGGATCGTCAACACGTATATCGCCGATGCCAATACGCGCCTTTCTGCTTTCGAAAACGGAGAACTTGACGTGCTTCCGTCCTTTGACATGGATATGACAAAGAACCTTACGGCAAAAGGATATCCCGACAAACAGATCAAAAGAAGAGACCTTCTTTATATCGGCATGAACATGTCCATGGCACCCTTTGATGATCCCAAGGTAAGAGAGGCTCTGTTCTATGCCATTGATCCGCAGTATTTCGTGGACAACATTTCCTACGGAACGGAATCCATTCCCGGCAGCTATGTCCCCTCCAACAGCAAATACGGTCTTGCGGATTACTTCAAGCCCTCTTATGATCCTGAAAAGGCAAAAGCGCTTCTTGCGGAAGCCGGATATCCCAATGGCCTGGACGTGGAGATCTGGGGCGGCAACGATGCCCTCGGTGAAGCACCGGTCATCATAGCGGCGGATATGCTTCAGAAATCCGGTTTCAATGCAACGATCCAGCTGGTGGACTTTGGCGTATACATCGAAAAGGTAAGAGCGGGAGAAGTTCCGATCTGGTGCTTCTATAATTCAACATCTGCCATCGCGGACGACACGATCACCCGGTATCAGAGCAAGTACTATCCGGGCAACAACTGGTCAGGCGTATGCAATGAAGAATACGACAGACTGGTGGATGCGGGCGTCAATGCAGCGACAGAGGCAGAAAAAGCGGAAAACTTTGCAAATGCCCAGAAGGTCATGATGGATCTTAAGGTGGTCTATCCCGTAATGACCAATTCCTCACACTTCCTGTTCCAGAAGAACATCGAGGGATATGAATTTATCGGAGACAATGCATTCCGGGCAACAACGATCATCAAGAAATAACCGCTTCGGCAAAAAACCGGCATCGGGCCCCGAAAGGGGCCGGTGCCTTCTGTAATGCTATGGGTGTATACATATTAAAAAGAATCATATCGGCAATACCTACGCTGCTGGGAGTATTCCTTGCCGTTTTTTTTGTGATCAGGCTGATCCCCGGGGATCCCGCGCTGGTCATGCTGGGAGCAAACGCGACGGAAGAACAGCTGGAGATCTACCGTGAGGCACATGGGCTGAACGGTACGACAGGGGAACAGCTTCTCCTTTCCCTGAAGGGATTTGCCACGGGGGATCTGGGAACTTCCATCAGCTATTCAAAGCCCGTCATGGAAGTCATTGGAGAGGCGCTTCCCGGTACACTGGAACTGGCTGTCATCGGTGTCGTGATCAGTTCCCTGATCGCAGTGGCACTGGGGGTGCTGGCCGCCGCCAAACGCGGGCGCTGGCCGGATCTTCTGATCAATGTTTTAAGTACGATAGGCATGTCCCTCCCCACCTTCTACGTGGGACTGTGGGTCCTTACGATCTTTGCGTCCAAACTGGGGATCATTCCGGTATTGAGCAACAATGCCGACGTTCCCCACTGGAAAACACTGCTGGGGCCGGTCATCACGATGGTTTTGGGTATGTCGCTGGTAAGGACGACGCGTTCCTCCGTGCTGGAGATCCTTGAAGAGGACTTTATCAGGACAGCAAGAGCCAAGGGCGTGCCCCGCCGCAGCATCCTTTTCCGGCATGCGCTTAAGAATGCGATGATCCCCATCATCACCATGATCGGATACAATCTGGCAACGGCGATGGCCGGCGCCATGGTCCTTGAGACGGTCTTTGTAAGGAACGGCATCGGAAAGCTTCTGATCGATGCGATCACCGTGCGTGACTATCCCATGATACAGGGGGCCGCGCTTGTCATCGCCGCACTGATGATCGCGGCAAACATCCTTACGGACATTATCGTAGCCATTACTGATCCGCGGATCAGGGTCTCCGGAGAAAGCTTATGACAGAAAAGAACGAAAACAGTCAGGTGCTGCTGAAAGCGCAGGGCCTGAGCAAAAAATACACGATAGCCTCGGGAAGAGGATTTAAAAAGACCTCCTTCTATGCCGTGCGGGATCTGGATCTTGAGATAAAAAAGGGAGAGACCTTCGGGCTCGTAGGAGAATCGGGCTGCGGAAAAAGTACGCTCGGCTCCCTGCTTCTGGGACTGGAAAAGCCGGATACCGGAAGCATAGTTTTTCGGGGCACGGATATCACAAAGTGTTCTTCATCGAAGATGAAGGAACTGAGAAAAGACATGCAGGTGGTTTTTCAGGATCCGTTCGATTCTCTGGATCCGCGTTTTACGATCCGGCAGATCATGGAGGAGCCCCTGAAGGTCCACCATGTAAAACCGGAAGAAGAGCGGATGAAGATCATCACTTCGCTTCTGGAAAAGACGGACATCCCGGTCGAATTCCTTGACCGGTATCCGCATCAGCTTTCCGGCGGTCAGCGACAGCGGCTGTGCATCGCCAGGGCGCTTACCCTTTCTCCGGAGTTTTTACTGCTGGATGAAGCCGTCTCTGCTCTGGACGTATCCGTGCAGGCGCAGGTGATAAATCTCCTCCTGGACCTTAAAGATCAGCTGGAGCTTACGTATCTTTTCATCTCCCATGACCTGTCCATCGTCAGATTCATGTCGGACCGCATCGGTGTCATGTACTTCGGCCGGATCGTTGAACTGGCGGATAAGGAAGAACTGTCGCAGCACATGAAACATCCCTATACCAGGGCACTGTTTTCGGCCATGCCGGAACCGGATCCCTCTTTCCAGCCGGACTGTGAAAAACTGGATGCCGGGGTACCGAGCCTGATCGATCCGCCTTCCGGATGTGCTTTTCATCCAAGATG
>JAZLIA010000088.1:0-19714 GCA_045617125.1 Clostridia bacterium
GTGCTATATCTGCGCGCTGGTCGATGACCATTCCCGCTACATTCTCGCCAGTGGCGTCTATCCTGCATTCCCGAAACACGTCACTATGATTCCTAACGAAAACACCCGCTAACCATTGATTTTTCACACTTTTTCGCATTTTTTCCTTGCAAAATGAATCGTTATGTGTTATAATACATAACGAGGAGCGTGATTGCAATGGCACTGATCAAGCAACTGGATAAGCGCAGCGGAATCACTTACGTGTACGAATCTGAATCCTACTGGGATAAAGACAAGAAGCAGGCCAGATCCAGGAGGACCCTCGTTGGCAGACTGGATCCTGCTACCGGCGAGATTGTCCCTACTGACGGACGCGGCAAGAAGCGGAAACAAACAACCACCGAAGCCATCCAGCCTGTAAAACCCGGTCCGGTACCTGCCATCCGTACAGAACGCTTGTTTTACGGTGCCACCTACCTGCTTGACCAAATTGGGGATGTGACAGGCGTCACAGATGATCTGAAAACCTGCTTTCCGGATACCTACAAGCAGATCCTGTCTATTGCGTACTATCTGGCACTTGAGGACCAAAATCCACTGTCACGTTTCCGCAAGTGGGCGATGCTGCATAAACATCCGTACGGGAAAGATATTTCTTCCCAGCGCAGTTCAGAACTGTTCCAGTCCATTACGGAGGAAGCGAAGATGCAGTTCTTCCGTCTGCAGGGGAAACGCCGTGTGGAGAAAGAATACTGGGCATATGACAGTACCTCCATTTCAAGCCGATCCGAAGGGTTGAGACAGGTCAAGTTCGGAAAGAACAAAGACGGTGATTCACTCCCGCAGATCAATCTGGCGCTTGTTTTCGGGGAAGATTCCAGGCTTCCGTTCTATTACCGCAAGATAGCCGGCAATATTCCGGATGTAAAAACGGTACAGGAACTGCTCCGGGAACTTGACATACTCAGATACGAAAAGGTCAAACTTGTCATGGACCGTGGCTACTACAGCGCAGAGAACCTGAATGCCATTTACAAAAAACACCTGAAATTTCTCTGCGGAGCAACAACGTCACTGAGTTTCGCCAGGGCTTTCATCCGTGAGATCGGGGAAAAGAAAGACTACTACGAATACTACAACAGCAATCTTGAACTTTATGTGTTCACCAAGACGATTGCCTGGGACTACGAGCAGGAGCGGCCTTACAAAGGCGATGTGATACACAAGGAACGCCGTGCATATCTGCATCTATACTTCAATCCGGAGAAATATGCAGACGACGGAAAGGCATTCAGCAGGAAACTGGATGATCTGAAAGAGGAACTGCTGACCGGGCGCAGAGTACCCGAACACGAACGTGACTATGCGAGGTATTTCGAGGTCACAGAAACTCCGAAACGTGGCATTTCCTTGAATGTGAAGCAGGATGCAGTCCAGGCCGCGCGTGAAAGATACGGTTTCTTCGTCCTGATCTCGAACGAGGTGAAAGACCCGGTCACTGCTCTCAGCCTTTACAGGATGAGAGACGTTGTGGAGAAAGCATTCTGGAATGTAAAGGAACGACTGAACCTGCGTAGGATGCTGGTTTCTTCCGAAACCGCGCTGGAAGGAAAACTCTTTGTTGAGTTCATATCCCTGATCTTCGTATCCTATATTCAGAAGAAGATGGAGGACAAAGGTCTGTTCGGCAAGTACACCCTGCACGAATTGCTCGATGAATTGGATGTGATCGAATGCTTTGTGAATCCGGATAACGCTCCGATACAAGGTGAGGTGCTCAAAAAGCAGGAAGATCTCTATACTGCGCTTGAAGTGAAGCCATTACTGGCGTCGGCCAAGACCTCAGATGCATAGTGTGGTGTTTGGGAATCCAGGATTGTCGCTTGATCCGTATAACGAATGGATCGAGTTGAGCCAATTGGTGCCTTGGCGCGAGCTCGATCTGAAATGTACCATCGTCTTATAACATGATCAGCTTTTAAAATCAAATATGAAGGAGAATAACATCATGTCCAACGTAACCACTTTTGAGCAGCTTTACCGCCGTTCACCTGAGGGAGTCGCTTTCTGCCCTTACCGCGTGTGCCCGATGGGAGCGCATTCCGACCACAATTTCGGCAAGGTGACCGGTCTGGCCATTGACAAGGGGGTGAGCATTGCTTACGGACCCAAGAAAAACGGCGTGGTGGAGGTTTCGTCGCTGCAATTTGACCGCCGCGCACAGTGGCATATCCATCAGATCGATGAAAAGCCGGTGGGCGACTGGGCTGATTATCTTCGCGGCGCGACCTGGGCCCTGTCGCAGCATTATCCGCTGTCGGTAGGCTTGTGCGGTGTGGTGGAGGGAACCATGCCGATCGGCGGCCTGTCATCATCGGCTGCGGTGATCATTGCTTTCCTGTCTGCCCTGTGCAAGCTGAATGATATCCATCCCTCAAAGACGGAGCTGGTGCAGATCGCACTGGAGGCGGAGAAGGATTATGTGGGCGTGTCGGTCGGCACTCTTGACCAGAGCTGCGAGATCTATTCAAAGAAAGATCATCTGCTCTATCTGGATACGCTGGATATGAGCTATGAGCTGATCCCGCGGAATCCCGATATGAAACCCTACAAGATCGCGATCTTCTTCTCGGGCATTGAGCGCACGCTGGCCGGAAGCAAATTCAACATGCGTGTGGATGAGGCAAAGTCGGCTGCCTATGCGCTGATGGCCTATGCCGGAATGGAATATGGAAAGTTTGGTGAGGCGGTGCTGCGGTCTGTGCCGGTGGAGGTGTATCATCAGTATAAGGATCGTCTGCCGGAAAACTGGGCTAAGCGAGCAGAACACTGGTACACCGAGTTTGCCCGTGTGGAGGCGGGAGCGGAAGCCTGGCGCAGGGGTGACCTGAACACCTATGGCAGGCTTTGCTTTGAGAGCGGACACAGCTCCATCTATAACTGGGAAACCGGTTCGGATGAATTGAAGAAGCTGTATGAGCTGATCTGCCATACCGATGGCATTTACGGCGGACGTTTCTCCGGTGCGGGCTTCAAGGGCTGCTGCATGGCATTGATCGATCCCGCCTTTGCCGGATCGATTGAAAAACAGGTGGGAGAGGGATATCTGAAGGAATTCCCCCGGTTGGAAGGCAAGTATTCGTTCCATCTGTGCGACAGTGCTGACGGTGTGGAATTGTGAAAGGAGAAATGAAGCATGAAATGTCTTATTCTGGCCGCAGGCTATGCGACCCGGCTGTATCCCCTGACGGAGAATTTTCCCAAGCCTTTGCTGAAGGTGGGAGAGAAGACCATTTTGGATTGGCTGATCGACGATATTGACGCTTCAGGGCTGATCGACACCTATGTTGTGATCAGCAATCATAAATTTGCTTCTCATTTCAATGCCTGGGCTGCGGAAAAGAAGCAGCATATCGTGGTGGTGGATGACGGAACCAGCACCAATGAGACCCGTTTGGGCGCGGTGTGCGATGTGCAGTATGCTATTGAACAATTGGGGCTGGATGATGATATGCTGGTCATTGCCGGCGATAATGTGCTGGATTTCAGCCTGAATCGTTTTATCGCCTATGCCGGGGAAAAGCATACCTCCTGCATTATGCGCTATTATGAACCTGAGGAAAAGAAGCTGACAAAATGCGGCGTGGTGGAAGTGGACGCGGAAGACCGGATCCTTTCCATGGAAGAAAAGCCTGCTCAGCCCAAAAGTCATTGGTGCTGCCCGCCCTTCTATGTTTACAGCAAGGCGGATGCCTGCCGTGTTAAGGAAGCGATCGAAAGCGGAGAATGCGGAACAGATGCTCCCGGCAGCTTCATTGCCTGGCTGAGCGGAAAAACAGCGGTGCATGCCATGGAAATGCCGGGCAGCCGCTATGATATCGGAAACCTGGCCAGTTATGAGCTGGTGCAGAAGAACTACAGGGGGATCACGAAATGAGAGCATATAATGTGAAGCTTTCCGGAAAGACCGTTTTTGTCACCGGCGCCGCCGGCTTTATCGGGTGCAGCCTTACGCTTCGGCTGCTGAATGAATATGCGGATATCCGTGTGGTCGGCATTGACAACATGAATGATTACTATGATGTGCGCATCAAGGAATGGAGGCTTCAGCAGATCAGAAATGCTGCCGGAGACCGCTTTGATTTCGTGCAGGGAGATATCGCGGATAAAGCATTGATCGATTCCCTGTTTGAAAAATATGGTTTTTCGGTGGTCGTCAATCTGGCGGCGCAGGCAGGCGTGCGCTATTCCATCGATCATCCGGATGTTTACATCCAGTCGAATCTGATCGGCTTTTACAACATTCTGGAAGCATGCCGCCGCTTCCCGGTGGAGCATCTGGTATACGCGTCCAGCTCCTCTGTTTATGGCGGAAATAAAAAGGTGCCGTTCAGCACAGAGGATAAGGTGGATAACCCCGTCAGTCTGTATGCCGCTACCAAGAAGAGCAACGAGCTGATGGCTCATGCCTACAGCAAGCTTTATAATATTCCCTCCACAGGCCTTCGCTTCTTCACAGTCTATGGCCCGGCAGGGCGGCCGGATATGTTTTATTTCAGTGCTACGCAGAAGCTGCTGAAGGGCGAAACGATCCGCATTTTCAACTATGGAAACTGCAAACGGGATTTTACCTATGTGGATGATATTGTGGAGGGCATCGTGCGGGTGATGCAGGGAGCTCCCGAAAAGAAAAACGGTGAAGATGGGCTGCCTGTTCCGCCTTATACGGTGTACAACATTGGCGGCGGAACGCCGGAAAACCTTCTGGACTACATCGATACTCTCCAGCAGGAGCTGGTGCGCGCTCAGGTGCTGCCTGCGAATTTTGATTTTGCCGCGCACAGGCAGCTGGTCGGCATGCAGCCGGGCGATGTGCCGGTGACCTATGCGGACAGTGCCGCACTTGAGAACGATTTCGGCTTCACACCGAAGATCGGGATCCGCGAGGGACTGCGGAAATTTGCGGAGTGGTATAAGGAATTTTATCAGGTGTGAGAAACGGGCCTGCTTTTGATGATTCAAGTCATTATACAGTCAGATCGGATCCGTTATTGGTTGTCTTTTCTCTGTTTTTTCGATTTTTATCAGTAATATTTCATTTTTGCTCTCTTTTTTTCTCTTGTAATGGAAAGATACAGATGATATACTGTAAAATGGTTCGATATGCGGACCTTATTTGCGATTGCATAAACATTTTTCTGGTCCCTTTCTGCGATAGCAGAGAAATAAAGCGGAAGAACGGTCTTCCGCGACCGTCTGGAGTGAATGACTGATGAAGCTTCCTGAACATAAGAAAGCGAACAAGGCTGTGAAAACAAAGATCCGTTGGCCGCTGCTTTTGCTGGATCTGTTGGTGTATCTCTTTGTGGCTTTCGTTCTGTTTGCCCTGTATCCTTCCACCTATACGATGCCGGAGGCTGCGTTGGTGCTTTCTGTATACGGTGTGATCATGTATGCTGCACGGTTCGTGGCCCGGGTGTATGAGCAGATCTGGCGCTATGGCGGCATCCAGTCCTATATCCGGCTGTTGTTTGCGGATGGATTGGCTTTTGTGGTCTTCAATTTCACCAGGCCTTTGCTTCCGGGAGAACAGCATATGTTCGTTCGCTGTCTTTCCCTGTCGGCAGTCACGCTGCTGGCGGCGCTGGCAATGCGCATGGTGTACCGTTATGCCTATAAATGCGGAGGAAAGCACCGTTTCTGGCGTTGGCTTTTGGCTGTTTTTGGAGTCGGTGTGGATAAAACGGATTTTGCCGGCCCCACTGCCAAGATCAAGGTGGCTATCGTGGGCGCAGGCCGGGTGGGAAATGCCCTGGCTGACGAATTGCTCAATAATGAACGGGCAGCTTATTACCCCTGCTGCTTTATTGATGCGGATAAGGATAAGGCCGGAAGAGAGCTGCGCAACCTGCCGGTGCTTTCAGAGACCGATGCTACCAAGGAAGCGATGGATCAACTGGGTGTGCAGGAAGTGATCTTTGCTGTGCCTCAGCTTGATGTGGAGACCAAGAGGAACCTCTACGATCGCTATAAGGCATCCGGCTATAAGGTGAAGGTGTATGATTCTCCGCTCATGCAGAGTGACGGGCGCAAGGTGCTGCGTGAATTCGATATTGAAGAATTGCTTTTCCGCAAGCAGATCGTGATCCCGGATGAAAAGATCCGGTCCTTCTATAGGGATAAAGTGATTCTGATCACCGGCGGAGGCGGATCGATCGGATCCGAGATCTGCCGGCAGCTGGCCAAAGCGGGCCCCAGGCAGCTGATCATTCTGGACGTGTATGAAAACGGCGCCTACGATGTGCAGCAGGAACTGAAGATCAAATATGCTGACAAACTGGACCTGCATGTGGAGATCCTTTCCGTGTGCAATAAGCCTGCTCTTGAAAGGATATTTGAGAAATATCATCCGCAGATCGTAGTGATGGCGGCGGCACACAAGCATGTGCCTTTGATGGAGAACAACTGCATCGAGGCTGTAGAGAACAATGTATTCGGAACGCTGAACACGGTGGATACCGCAGTGAAGTACAAGGCGGAGCGCGTGATCATGGTAAGCACCGATAAGGCGGTGAATCCCACCAATATCATGGGCGCTACCAAGCGGATGTGCGAAATGATCGTGCAGTGCTACAGTGCGAGGGGCTATTCTACCACTTTCAGTGCGACCCGCTTTGGCAATGTGCTGGGGTCGGCAGGTTCTGTTATTCCCCTCTTCAGAAGGCAGATCGCTGCGGGCGGGCCGATCACCCTTACCGATAAGCGTATTATCCGTTACTTTATGACCATTCCGGAGGCCAGCCGACTGGTGCTGCAGTCCGGCGCAATGGCGAAGAACGGCGAATTGTTTGTGCTTGACATGGGACAGCCGGTAAAGATATATGATCTGGCTGAAAACATGATCCGCCTTTCCGGGCTGGAGCCGGGAAAGGATATTGAGATTCGCGAGATCGGTCTCAGGCCTGGAGAAAAGCTGTATGAGGAGCTGCTCATCCGGAATGAAGAACTGGATAAGACTGAGAATGAACTCATCTTCATCGAGCGGGATAAGCCTGTTACCGATTCACAGCTGAACGAAAAGCTGAATTTGCTGCAGGCTGCTGTTATGTCAGGCAATGAAGAAAAGATGCGCGAGGCTATGCTGACGGCTGTGCCGACCTATAAACCAAGAAAAGGCGATTAAGTTGGATGAAACCACCAGGAAGCTTCTTTCTGTTGGTTTTTGATGTGTTTGTCCCTTACTTTTGCCATGATGTGATTGATCCATCTGAAGTGGGATCAGCAAGTTATTTTCCTGTTTTGCGGATGTAGTTGATTGGAAACAGAACGGGATTTCCTGTGTCTTCCTGTTGTCGCAGAGATGCCGGGCAGCAGAGAGGACGGTCACACGGTTCATGATTCCCGGGCATGATATTTTCTCTTCGGGTATGAAATGAAACGATGATTGAAGGAGAAAAAATGAATATTGCGGTTGCCGGTACTGGTTATGTCGGGCTTTCTATTGCGACCTTGCTGTCTCAGCATCATCATGTCGAGGCAGTTGATATTGTGCCTGAAAAAATTGAGAAGATCAATCAGCGCATCTCTCCCATACAGGATGAATATATCGAGAAATACCTGAAGGAAAAGAAACTGGATCTGACGGCTACTTTAGATGGAGCATCTGCTTACAAAAAAGCGGATTTTGTTGTTGTAGCTGCTCCAACGAATTATGACAGCCGGAAGAACTTTTTTGATACGTCTGCAGTGGAAACGGTGATCCGGTTGGTGATCGAGAATAATCCGGACGCGATCATTGTGATCAAATCCACGATCCCGGTGGGGTTTACAGCAAGTGTACGGGAAAAGTATCATTGTGATAATATTCTTTTCAGCCCGGAATTTTTGCGGGAAAGCAAGGCACTGTATGATAATCTTTATCCCAGCCGTATCATTGTAGGCACGGATGTGGAAAATGCCCGTCTGGTGAAGGCAGCAAACACATTTGCGAAACTGCTGCAGGAAGGTGCTGTAAAAGAAGATATAAACACCCTGATCATGGGCTTTACTGAAGCAGAAGCAGTGAAATTGTTTGCCAATACCTATCTTGCGCTGAGAGTAAGCTATTTTAATGAACTGGATACCTATGCCGAAATGAAGGGGCTTGATACACAGCAGATCATAGACGGCGTATGCCTGGATCCGCGTATCGGTACCCATTATAATAATCCGTCTTTCGGATATGGCGGCTATTGCCTGCCTAAGGACACGAAGCAGCTATTAGCTAATTATGCTGATGTGCCGCAGAACATGATGACAGCCATTGTTGAAAGCAATCGGACAAGAAAGGATTTCATTGCTGACCGTGTTCTGGAAATGGCAGGCGCCTATGAGGCCAGCGAAGAATTCAATGCCGGAAAAGAAAAGGAAGTCATAGTAGGGGTTTACCGGCTCACCATGAAAAGTAACAGTGACAATTTCCGCCAGAGCAGCATTCAGGGCGTGATGAAACGTATTAAAGCCAAGGGGGCCACTGTGGTCATATATGAACCTACTTTGGAGGATGGAAGTACCTTCTTTGGCTCCAGAGTGATCGGGGATCTGGACGAATTCAAACGTCTCAGCAACGCGATCATTGCAAACCGGTATGATCCCTGTCTGGATGATGTGAGTTCAAAAGTATATACCCGCGATATTTTTCGCAGAGACTGAACCCATGGGGCGGCTGCGCAGGCGTTATGATCTGCCGCAGCCTTTTTTGGTGTCTGTAATTCCGGTGGATCGCATCAGGGTCCTTGCCACACTCCGGGAGATGATGCGGATGATGCTCTCCTGAGAAGACCCGAAGGAAAGCAGGTTGATGCTGCCGTACCATACGATCTTTTCATCGATCACAGCAAATTTCTGATGGATCGCGTTTTTGCAGAGGACGTTTGCTCCGCATTCACGAAGATGCCGGATGGCTTGGAAAGCATCGGAAGAGGATTTGCCCCGGAAAGCGTCGCATGGACGGGTGACTACGGTGAGCTCTGAAGGAGGAGAACCCCCCTGCATCGCACTCAGCAGCCATTCGACACGTTCTTCCTTCACAAAGGGGCTTACGATCCGGATGCTTTTCTTTGCATTCCGGATATCCTGCAGGAACGGCTGGATGAAGGATTGCCGGTCAAAAATGATATCGGTGCTGATCTGTGTGTCGCTGTGTCCGGAACAGACGCGATAACCCAATGCCTGATAGGTGCGGAGTCGTTTTGTATACATGCGTTCCAGCATAACGGCCTGATTGTCGATGTAGTCATACACCCGAACTTCTGTTTTCCCGTTGTACAATCGGTGCAGACGTCCGGCGTATTGGGCAAGGATCCCTTCCCAGGAAACGGGCATGGTGAGAAACAGGGTGTCCAGACGGGATTCATCAAAGCCCTCACCGATATATTTTCCGGTGGCGCAGATGACAAGCGGCTTGTCTGCTGGAAAAGTACGGATCTGCCGGAGGATGCGGCTGCTTTCTCCGCGGGTCGTTCCGCCTGTCAAAAGAAAGACCTCCGGGCCATTTTCATCGCCGGAACCTTTCCTGATCAATTCGGCAAGGTTTTGCACGTGAGCGACTCTTTCGCTGAGCACAAGGCAGTTTCGGCCTTCCTTTATACAGGAAAGCACATCTGCTGCGATCAGGTGGCTGCGAAGATCGTCCTCCGCGATCCTTTTGTAGTATTCCGTGATCCCGAAAAACTCTCCCTCTTTTTCGGATGGAAATTCTGTTCCGGTGAAGCGCGGGATCATGAGATGATCAAAAGGCCGTCTGGCAGCCTGCTCCCGCGCGTTGACCCGGTAACGTATGGGTCCCAGATACATGGGAATGATCGGATGATGACCATCCTTCCGCTTGGGTGTTGCGGTAAGCCCATAGGTGTATTTTGCCCGGATCTTTTTCAGTATTCCTTCAAAGCTGACCGCAGGCACATGATGACATTCGTCAACAATGACGAGACCGTATTCGCTTATCCATGCGGGGAGCTCATCTTTTTTATCGATGGATTGCATCATCGCGATATCGATGATGCCGCTTAGTGTATCTTTTCCGGCGCCGTATTGGCCGATGGCGGAATACTGCTTTTTTCTGCCCCGATGATTTTCAGGAGCAGGAAGATGCACCTGTATATCCAGAAACTGTTCCAGGCGTTCTTTCCACTGATCAAGCAATTGTTTGCGATGAACGAGGATCAGTGTATTGGTTTTTTTATCGGCGATCAGTGACGCTGCGATCACGGTTTTTCCGAAGGCGGTTGTCGCGGAAAGGACCCCTTTATCAAAGCTTTTCAGAATGGAAAATGCGATTTGCTGTTCTGTGTAAAGAGTACCTCTGAATGAAACCGGGATCGTTTTCCCGATGCATTGTTCATCAAGCCACTCTGTGGCTACCCCGTTAAATAATGCCCATTCGTTCACTGCTTCTGCGCAGCCTCTGGGAAGACAGAGAAAGTGACTGTCATACTCAGCGCAGCAGATGACACGGGGGGTGTTCGAAACCGGCATGCGAATGGCCTGCTTTTGATAAAACTCCGGATTCCGGAATGCAGCAAGCCTTTTCAAACTGTTCTGTGCGGCCTGAGAAACACCGTTTGTTGAAATATAGATCCGGTCTGCCAGTACACACTTGATCAAACCGGTCGTGTCATCAGGTGGAAGGCGGTTGGGATGCGGACGAAGCCACGGCTTTTCTTCTTCGTTTTCCGGAAGAAGTTCGCCTAAAGGATAGAGCCCGATCTGGGCAATGGCAGCTTCGATATTTTTCAGATCCATCCGTTCAGTTCCGGAAAGGTAAGTCCATTGATCCGGATAGGCTTGTCCATTTTCGTCTATGAACAGGCTGCCCCCGCAGGTCCTGGCAGCATCCGGCTGAAGAGGAAGGGAGATCAGACTGCCGAAACCGCCTGAGGGCATGGTGTCCTGGTTTGGAAACATCCGGTCATAGGAAGCAAAGGACAGACGGGCTTCCGTTTTCATGGCTGCGGAAAGGATGGAGGATCCCATTCTTCTGGCTGCAGCCGCAGGAATCGGTTCACTGAAGAAGAACCAGATATGTGCGCCGTTTCCGCTTCTTGATTTTTCCACCGAGCAGGGAATACTGTATGTGCGGCAAACGCTTCGGATGGCTTTTACGTCTTCGGGCCAGTTTTCCTCATCCAGGTCCATTGCCAGAAACAGGCAGGTATCATCCGGACGGATCGCGTAGATCCCTATCACATCCCGGTATTGCGGGGAAAGATGCTTTTCTGCTGCCTCCGAAGTGTAGGGGATCAGATCCCGCTCTGTGCATTGATGACATTTTTTCTGCGGCAGCGGACACACACCGGGGATCCAGGAATTTTTACAGGCGGGACTGTATCCCTTTTTTCCACTTCGTTTGCTTTCCCAATACAGTGCGAAGACATCATCGCGTCCGTGGAACAGGGACATGAAGAGATGGATCTTTTCTGAAGAGGAGCTGAATTTGGAAACCGTTTTGAAACAGACGGATGGAAGCTGCGGATGATCGGGAACGGAGCCCGTCGTGCATTCCTCTTCAACGGTTTTCAGGACAGTCTGAACGGCAATATGATGCGCTTTCAATATTTCCAACAGCTGCCGGTTTTCTGCTTCCAGAGTACGGCAATGCTGAACAAGGGCATCATACTGTTTCTTTGGCACGGTGTTTTGGCACATACTGACCTCTTTTTGCTGTATGGTATTGCTGGATCCTGTATCATAGAATACGAATCTGTACCAACGGTTATTAGCTTCATTATAGAACGAAAAAGACCGGAACGGTTGTTTTTTCTGTGTACCGTGATAAAGCAAATATGGATTTATTTTGCTTTGATTTTGATGTATAATAGCAAATGGAGTAATACATCCGTATGGATGAATGTATTTGAAATGAATCGAGAAGCATGAATATCAATCATGACAGGATCATTTGGAAGGAAGAACAAGCTATGTCATCATTATTTACCGGAAAAACCCTGATGATCACCGGCGGCACCGGTTCCTTCGGCAATGCCGTTTTGAACCGATTCCTTGCGACAGATATCGGGGAGATCCGTATATTCAGCAGGGATGAAAAAAAACAGGATGATATGCGCCATCATTTCCAAACTTCCATGCCGGAAGTGGCGGATAAGATCAAGTATTATATCGGTGATGTGAGAGATCTGGCATCCTGCCGCAGCGCGATGAACGGAGTCAACTATATTTTCCATGCGGCCGCTCTGAAGCAGGTGCCCAGCTGCGAATTCTTTCCGATGGAAGCTCTGCGTACCAACGTGATGGGCACGGATAACGTGCTTACCGCTGCGATCGAAGCGGGGGTGGAGTGTGTTATCTGTCTTTCCACTGATAAAGCGGCTTATCCTATCAATGCAATGGGCATCAGCAAGGCATTCGAGGAGAAGGTGGCTGTGGCTAAGAGCCGCTATAGCGGAAACACCCGAATCTGCTGCACCCGTTACGGCAATGTGATGTGTTCGAGAGGGTCGGTGATCCCGCTGTGGATCAGTCAGATTCGAAATGGAGATCCCATCACTTTGACGGATGGGAATATGACCCGATTTATCATGAGTTTGGAAGAAGCGGTGGATCTGGTCCTCTTTGCTTTTGAACACGGCGAAAACGGGGATCTGCTTATTCAGAAAGCTCCGGCCTGCACCATCCGCACCCAGGCTGAAGCGGTATGCGAGCTGTTTGGAGGAAACAAGGATCAGATCCGCACCATTGGTATTCGCCATGGTGAAAAAATGTATGAGACCCTGCTCACCAATGAAGAGTGTGCCAAGGCGGTGGATATGGGTAATTTTTACCGCGTACCGGCGGATAACCGCGGCCTGAATTATGATAAGTATTTCCGGGAGGGCGATGATACCCGGAACATCCTTACCGAGTTTAACAGCAACAACACAAAACGTCTTGATCTGGAAGAGACCAAGGCAAGGATCGCTTCGCTTCAGTATATTCAGGAGGAGCTGGCCGGGATCCGACACGATTGATAAAAGATGGAAGGCCGGAAAATCGGGAAAAGCTTTGCTGCTGGAGGAAACAGAATGTCATACGATTTCAAATGGAAGAATAACGCCCTGCTGAAATGCATGATCATCTGCGGGACACGGCCGGAGATCATCCGCCTGGCGGCGGTGATAAAGCGGTGCCGGGAATATTTTGACACCTGTGTGGTCTATACTAACCAGAACTGGGACAGAAATCTGTCCACGGTGTTCTGGGAGGATTTTGAATTGCGGAATGAGGCAGGGGAATTTGGCCCGGATATCCTGCTCCATGTGGTGGGAAAACAATTGGGGGAAACCTGCGGAAATATCCTCGCGCAAACGTATGAGGTGATGTCGACACTCATGCCGGATGCCCTTCTGGTGCTGGGGGACACCAACAGCTGCCTCAGCGCCATTTCCGCAAAACGTTTGCATATTCCTGTTTTTCACATGGAAGCCGGCAATCGCTGCAAGGATGAATGTCTTCCGGAGGAGACCAACCGCCGCATCGTGGATGTGATCAGCGATGTGAATCTGTGCTATTCAGAGTTTGCGCGCAAGTATCTCGCGGATACCGGACTGCCCAAGGAACGTACTTATATGACCGGTTCGCCTATGGCTGAGGTGCTGCGCGGAAATCTTGAAAAGATCCGGAAAAGCGATGTGCTTGAGCGATTGGGGCTTGAACCGGACAGGTACATCCTGCTTTCCGCACATCGGGAAGAAAATATCGATACAGAAAAGAATTTTATCAGCCTTTTTAACGCGATTAACGCGCTGGCGGAGAAGTATGATATTCCCATTTTGTATTCCTGCCATCCCAGAAGCAGAAACCGCCTTGAGAAGAGCGGTTTCAAGCTTGATCCGCGGGTGAGAGTGAATGAACCTTTAGGGTTTAATGATTACAATAAGCTGCAGATGAATGCGCTGGCCATTGTGTCTGATTCCGGAACGCTTCCGGAAGAAAGCAGCTTTTACCTGAGCATTGGCCATCCCATTGCCGCGGTGTGTATCCGTACCAGCACAGAGCGGCCGGAAGCTCTGGAGGCCGGCAATTTCATTCTGGCCGGGATTTCTGAAACGGAACTGCTTCAGGCTGCGGATATGGCTATACGAATGAAACGGGAGAACGTGCTTGGAAAGCCCTGTCCGGATTATACGGATGAAACAGTTTCCATGAAGGTGGTGCGCATCATACAGGGCTATGTAAATGTGGTGAACAAAATGGTCTGGAGAAAATATTGAGGAGGTTTGTATGAACATTCTTGTGACCGGCGCCAGGGGAATGGTGGGAACTGCCCTGGTAAATAACCTGAAAAACCTTCGCGATAATAAGAACCGTACCCGTCCGGGTATCCAGGTGGAGGATATTTACGAATATGATCTGCAGAACACGAAGGAGGAACTGGATACCTTCTGTGCAAAAGCCGGGTTTGTATTCAATCTGGCGGGGGTGAACCGTCCGAAGGATCCGGCGGAGTTTCGTGACGGAAATTTTGGCTTTGCGTCTGTGCTGCTGGAATGCTTGAAAAAGCATGGGAACAAATGTCCTGTGATGCTGTCCTCTTCTATTCAGGCTACGCTGATCGGCCGGTATGACAGTGATTACGGGAGATCCAAAAAAGAAGGGGAGGAACTCTTCTTTTCTTACGGTCGGGAGACCGGTGCACGTGTAGCTGTTTACCGTTTTCCCAATCTGATGGGACACAGCCGTCCTAAATATAATTCGGCGGTGTCCACTTTTTGCTGGGCAGTGGCGAATGATGAGGAATTCACGGTGAATGACCGAAGTGCCGAGGTGGAACTGCTGTATATTGACGATCTGATCGAGGGCATGTTTGACCTGTTGGAGGGAAAAGAGCAGCACTGCGATTATGATGGGCTGGAGCCTGTGATGAATGCTTCAGGCCGCTATTGCATTGTGCCTGTTACCCATAAGGTGACGCTGGGTGAGATAGTGGAATTGCTTGACCAGTTCAAACAGCAGCCTGTAAACCTGATGATGCCAGAAATGCCGGAGGGTTCCTTTGCGAAGAAGCTGTTTTCGCTGTATCTGAGCTATCTGCCCGCTGAGCGTTTCAAATATGCCATGAAGATGAACCGGGATATCCGCGGCAGCTTCACGGAGCTTGTGCATACGGAAAAATGCGGTCAGGTGAGCATCAATATTTCAAAGCCCGGTATCACCAAGGGTGAGCACTGGCACAACAGCAAGTGGGAGCAGTTCATCGTGGTGCACGGACACGCCCTGATCCGGGAGCGCAACATCAACACCGGCGAAACTGTGGAATTTGAGGTTTCCGGTGAAAAGATCGAATCGGTTTATATGATCCCCGGATGGACCCACAATATTCAGAATCTTTCCGATACAGAGGATCTGGTGACTGTGATGACCTGCAATGAGGTTTTTGATCCCGGTCATCCGGATACCTTTGGCGAGAAGGTTTGACAGAGCGCCCGAAGAACGGAAAAGGAGAAATACCATGTTTTCTGATGATAAAGCCCTGTTTGTCGCCCGGAAGGGTGATGTTGTGGAATTGACCGCTCATGAGGCATGCGTGATGCTGCGGGCAATGAGCACCTTACCGGAGCGGATGCTTATTGTGGACCCTGCGGAGAACCTGTGCCTGCAGTTTGACGAGCAGGAGCTGCTTTGCCCGGCAGGAATATGGTGTGAAGAGGAAACAGCAGAGCAGGATGCCGGCAGTGTTTCCGGGCTGAATGCGCAGGAAAAGGGGAACCGCGAGTTTTTTGCAAGGCCGGTGCGGGTCGATGGCCGGGAGCTTTGGCTGGTTATCGATCGGAGATCTGCGGGGAAAGACCCGGAACGCGACCGGGATGAATATCTGTTGGAACAGGAGAAAAACCTGGAGATCATCAAGGTACTGGCTTCTGAATACACATCGCTTTATTATATCGACCTTACCACGGATAAACTGACGCCCTATTCGATGAATGAAGAAACGGAGACTACCTTTGGTTCCGTATTCCGCAGCGGCATTACTTATTCCGAAGCCTATCGTCTTTACGTGGATAAGCTGATCTATGGTGAAGACAAGAAAATGATGATGAACGCTGGTTCGTTGGAAAACATCAAAAAGGAGCTTAGGCATAAAAAGACTTTCCTCACCCAGTACCGTTCCGCTGACAGAAAATACTCAGAAATGAAATTTGTGAAGGTGGGCGGGGACGAGGATGAACCCACTGCAGTGGCGCTGGGCTTTGCGGAAAAGGACGAGGACATCCGCCGCGAACAGGAGATTGCCGCTGAACGCCAGCGCAACATGGATATTAGCGGCATACTGGCAGCGGAATACACCTCGGTGTATTATATCGATTTGCGTACCGATGAACTGAACCCATATACCATGAATGAAGAAACGGAGACCACCTTCGGCTCGGTGTTCCGCAGCGGTATCACTTATTCCGAAGCCTATCGTCTTTACGTGGATAAATTGATCTACGGTGAAGACAAACAAATGATGCTGAACGCCGGCTCGGTGGAAAACATCAAAAAGGAGCTTCGGCATAAAAAAACCTTCCTCACCCAATACCGTTCCGCTGACAGCAAATACTCAGAAATGAAATTCGTGAAGGTGGGCGGGGACGAGGATGAACCCACTGCCGTGGCTCTGGGCTTTGCGGAAAAGGACGAGGAGATCCGACGCGAACAGGAAATCGCTGCTGAACGCCAGCGCAACATGGATATCATCGGCATACTGGCATCGGAATACACCTCGGTGTATTATATCGACCTGCGCACTGATGAACTGAACCCTTATACCATGAATGAGGAAACGGAGACCACCTTCGGTTCCGTGTTCCGCAGCGGCATCACGTATTCCGAAGCCTATCGTCTGTATGTGGACAGACTGATCTACGATGAAGATAAGAAGATGATGCTGAACGCCGGTTCTGTGAGCAATATTCTGTCTGAGCTTCGGCATAAGAAAACCTTCCTTACCCAGTATCGTTCTGCCGACAATAAATATTCCGAAATGAAATTTGTGAAGGTGGGCGGGGAAGAAGACGAGCCTACCGTCGTGGCTCTGGGTTTTGCGGAAAAGGACGAGGAGATCCGCCGGGAGCAGGCGATCGCTGCTGAGCGCCGCCGCAACACGGATATCATTGAGGTGCTGGCGTCAGAATATACCTCTGTGTATTATATCGATCTGGAAACGGATGAACTGAGTCCCTACACCATGAATGAAATGACCGAAAACGAATTCGGCAACATTTTCAGAAGCGGCATCCTTTATTCTGAAGCTTACCGCATGTATGTGGATAACCTGATCTACAGCGAGGACAAAATGATGATGCTGAAGGCCGGTTCCATCGGTAACATCATGAAGGAACTGAGCAAGCGCAAAACCTTTCTTACCACCTACCGTGATTCCAACGGCGCTTACTGTGAAATGAAATTCGTGAAGGTGGGCAATGAGGAGGGGATCCCCCGAGCGGTGGCACTGGGCTTTGCAAACAAAGATCAGGAACTGCGCGCGAAGGCGGAGGAAGAAAAGATCCTGAAGCGCAACATCGATATTATCGAGATTCTGGCTTCTGAATACTCTTCCGTGTATTATATCGACCTGATGACCGATGAGCTGGATCCCTACACGATGAACGTGGAAACGGAAAACAAGTTTGGTCTGGTGTTCCGGAAGGGGATCAAGTATACGGAGGCATTCCGCCTGTACGTGGATTCCATGGTGCATGCCAACGATAAGGGAATGATGCTGAAGGCAGGTTCCGTTTATAATATCATCAAGGAGCTGACGAATAAAAAGACTTTCATCACGCGTTACCGGGATAACGAGGGCTTTTATTCGGAAATGAAGTTTGTGAAGGTGGGCAATGAAGTGAACCCGGAGGCTGTGGCTCTCGGCTTTGCGAACCGTGACGAGGAGATCCGTAATGATATCGCCCGCCGTGAGGCGGATGCACGTGACCAGGCGGTGATCACCGGTTTGTCGGATGACTTTGGCTGCGTAGTGTATGCGGGTTATGATAACAGTGAGATCCATTACCGTTTCGATCCGCTGTTTGAAAAGTATATCCCGGATTGGTCGCGCATCAATAATTTTTCCCAGCGTCTGAATACCCTGATCAGTACCATTATGCACCCGGATGACCGGCAGCTGTTCTATGAGGCTACCAGGCCGGAGGTGGTGAAGAAAAACGTGGAGCGGGATGGGGTTTACTATGTGAACTTCCGTACCCTTATCGATGAGAAGATCACCTATTATCAGGCTAAATTTGTACGGGATGATCTGACGAACGACCATGTTATTGCAGGCTTCCACAATGTGGATGAGGCTACGAAGCGTGAAATGGATGCGCTGGAGAGGGCGGAGATTGCCAGCAAGGCGAAGAGTAAATTCCTGTTCAGCATGTCTCATGACATCCGCACGCCTATGAATGCGATCGTCGGCTTCACTTCGATGGCTCTCAAATACGTTGACAACCGGGAAAAGGCCTGTGATTATCTGCACAAGATCGATACTGCCGGAAATCAGCTGCTCTCGCTGATCAACCAGGTGCTGGAAATGAGCCGCATCGAATCCGGCCGGATCGAGCTGCACCTGAAACCGACCAATCTGAAGAAGCTTGCGGATGAATTGTGCGTGGTTTACAGCGGACCTGCTGAAGCAAAGGATATTCAGCTCATTATGGATACCGATGAGGTCACGCACAAAAACATCCTTGCAGATGAAGACCGGCTCAAGCAGATCCTGACGAACATCATAGGCAATTCCATCAAATACACACCCGCAAACGGCCGTGTGTCTCTTACTGTGAATGAAATGCCATCAGAGCGGGTGGGAAGCGCCTTTTATGTCTTTACGGTGAAGGACAATGGCATCGGCATGAGCCAGGATTATCTGAATCATGTGTTTGAAGAATTCTCCCGGGAGAATACCTCTACGGTATCCAAAATTCAGGGTACCGGTCTGGGCATGAGCATCGTGAAGCAGCTTACCGACATCATGGGCGGGAAAATCGATATCCGATCTGAAAAGGGGAAGGGTACCGAGATCACGGTCACGATGGAGCTGAAGATCGGCGAATCCGCATCTCCTGACATGGCGGTCGATCAGCCGGAGGAGGTTTCTCTTTCTGGGCTGAAAGTGCTGCTTGCCGAGGATAACGAACTGAACCGGGAAATTGCGGAAGAAATCCTTTCTGACTGCGGTATCTTTGTGGATACCGCGGAGGACGGCGATATCGCGGTGGAAAAGGTACGTGCCTCTGCTCCCGGCGATTTCGATTTGGTGCTCATGGATATCCAGATGCCCCGTATGGATGGCTATGCGGCTACCCGGGCGATACGTTCGCTGAAGGATGAGCGGCTGGCTTCCATCCCGATCATCGCAATGACTGCAAACGCCTTTGAGGAGGACCGGAGAAATGCCATGGAGGCGGGAATGAACGCGCATCTGGCCAAGCCCGTGAATATTGTGGAGCTGAAAAAGACCCTGGTAAGCTTTGTGAGAAAAATCAAAGCGGATTGAACCGGAACAGGAAGATCCGTTTCGGTTTGGTACAGTGGCCGGATAGGATCCGTATTCAACGATAATTGCAGCATGACGAAAATCGGGTAGGAGGGGGCGACTAACCCCCGTCCTCCCACAACACCGCACGTGCCGTCTTCGGCATACGGCGTTTCGGCTGGTCTTGACCTTGATGCACTTCCTCTATATTGCCTAAACACTTTCGGTATCTACTCTCAG
>JAZLIA010000089.1:0-42038 GCA_045617125.1 Clostridia bacterium
CAGGAAAATGAGGAGGAACAAAAAATGACAAACGCAGTGAACAGGATCGCATTGACCGATGAAGAACTGATGAATGTAAATGGCGGCAACTGGTTCACCGATGCATGGAATGCCACCACCAGGGCCTGCGAAAAGGCCTGGGACGCCACCTGCGACTGGGTGGAGGAAAACAAGGGCATCGTGGTTCGCGGGGCATGCGTTGTGGGCGGCATCGCCCTGTGCGCAACGGGCATCGGAGCCGGAGCGGGGCTCGGATTGATCGCAGTGGAGAGCATAGGCGCGGCGGGCATCGTTGCCACCGGCTTTGGCAGCATCGCCGGTGTCACTGCCGGGGCGATCATCACCGAAGTCTGGGATAATTGATCCCGCCGGGAAAAGGAAATGGACCGGATAAAACAGGATGAGCAGGATAAAACAGAAAAGGAAGCATCAGCAAAAATGGATCTGGACCCGCAAGGGCCGGATCCTCTTTTTGATATGCCCGGGTCTGATAGCCGGAGCAATCGCTTACGATATTGGAATAGGAAGCCCGTTATCCATAACGGAACAGGCAAACACAAAGACACCGGCACAGCGCGGCCCTTTCTCAGCAAGAGAGCCCTTTACCTTCGACATCAGCATACACGATCTGAGGCAGCTCTGAGATCGAAAAGATCTCCTTCACCGGCAGAGCCAGCGGGTTATCCTCATTCTTTTTGTTGATCCACACCGTGCGCATCCCGGCCCGGACGCCGCCTACAGCATCCAGGTCATAACGGTCTCCGCAGAAAAATGCCTGGGAAAGGTCAAGATCCGGTATCTGCTGGCGGATCTTTTCTTCCGCCCAGGAAAAAAACGCTTTTCCCGGCTTGCATACCCCCGCGTCGGCACTGGAAAACACTTTGTCAAAACAGAAAGCAATGCCCAGATCCTCAAGCAATTTTGTACTGGCTGCTGCTGTGTAGATGCTGTTGGAGAGCACATACATCCTGCTTCCCTTTTCCTTCAGCCTTTTCAGGGTCTCCCTCACGCCCTCACACAGGCTGAAGCGACCCGCCCGGTTCAGAAAAGCGTATTCAAACTCGGTTCCAAGGCACGGGAGCTCTGCACCGAAATAGGAAAAAAGATCCGGTATCTCTTCCTGAAGCAAAGGATATTCCTTTTCCTCTCTGTGCTTCATCAGATATTTCTGAAAGCTGATATCTCCATACGCCTTCAGTTCCTCCTTCGTGCACAGATCCGGGAAAAAACATTCCCGGGTCCACTCCAGTCCCGTTGAAAAATCCATGCTGTCCACCCGTACCAACGTATCATATAAGTCAAAGATCACGACCTGCTTCTGCATCTTTGCCCTCCTTCCATTCCTCTGCTTTTCGTTCCGCTTGGTCACCGATAGAGCCGCACCATGTCATTGTAAGCCTTCATGATATCGCTCAGCATTTCCGTGTGGGAAAAATCGCTCTGATAGGCAATGTTCATTTCCCTCACCATGGACAGGTTTTCCACCGGCAGCGCGATCAGCTTCTTTTTTCGTATCTCATCATAACAGGCGGATCTGGGCAGGATGGAAACTCCAAAATCCCGGCGGATCAGATCCTTGATGGTGGCCACATTATCCAATTCCATCAGCACGTCAAACTCACTGATGGACATATTGTTGCTTTCAAGATGGGCCACGAACAGGTTGCGGGTGCCGGAATTGGGCAGACGCAGGATCAGCTTTTCCCTTTTTAGCTCCTCCAGGGTGACCATGCCCCTTCCTGCAAAGGCATGGTTGGGCGACACTGCAAGGATGAGACAGTCGGTATCCAGCATCAGAAATTTGATTCCCGGCTCGTTCCTCCGACCCTCCACAAAAGCAAAATCCAGCTCGTAGGAACGCAGCCTTTTATAAAGATTGCTTATAGTGTCTGAAATGATCTTTATGGTGACCCCATCATTTTCCGAGCCGTATTTAGCCAGGGCTTCGGCAATGGCATTGCTCTCAGCGGTGTGGGTGACCCCGATGTTCAGATGCTCCTGCATATGCGCCCGATCGGTCAGATCCTGCCTGAGCAGGTTATAAAGACCGATCATTTTCTGTGCCGTTCGCACCGCCTGTTTTCCCTGTTCCGTGATCATCAGTCCCCCGCTTCCGCGCTGAAAGATGCGGATCCCCAGCTCATCCTCCAGGGCCCGGATATGCTGGCTCACCGCGGGCTGGGTGATGGACAGCTTCTGGGCGGCGGCAATAAAGCTGCCGCATTCATAAGCCGCCACCAGGGTATATAATTTCGGGTCGATCATTTCCAACATTTTCCTTTCAATAAATTTTTATTATAAATACAGTATATATTATAATTTGACTTTATATATATTTCAAGTAGAATCAATTCATCATTTTGTTCACACGCAAAAAGAACGCAGAAGGGAGGGTGTGTATGCCGGTCAACAGAAAAGATCTTTTTGAAAATCAGAAGGTGCTTCGGGCGATCCTGACGCTGGCTCTCCCCTCCGCTCTCGGGCAGATCATTCTGGTGATCTACAACATGGCCGACACCCTGTTTGTGGGTCTCACAGGCAGTGACGCCCTGCTTTCAGCCGTCACCGTATGCATGCCGGCCTTCATGTTCCTTTCCGCGATCTCCAACCTGTTCGGCATCGGCGGCTCCAGCGTGATAGCCCGGGCTCTGGGCGGCGGCAACCGGGAAAAGGCCAGGCAGGCCTCATCCTTCGCGGTGTGGGGCTGCATCGCGGTTTCCTTCCTGTATTGCCTCGGGGTTTTGTTCCTGATGGATCCGTTCATCGACCTGCTTGGCGGAAGCGACCCAATGATCCACGCCCCAGCCCGTCAGTATCTGATCGCCGCAGTGATCCTGGGCGGCCTTCCCACCGCGCTCAACACCCTGTTTTCCCACCTGATCCGGGGCACCGGCCACTCCACCCAAGCCAGCATCGGCGTGGCGCTGGGCGGGATCCTCAATGTGGCGCTGGATCCCCTGTTCATGTTTGTGATCCTTCCCGAAGGATGCGAGGCCCTGGGGGCCGCCATTGCCACCGCGGTAAGTAACCTGTGCGCCTTCCTTTATTACGTGATCCTCATTGCCCGGAACCGGAAAAAATTCTGCATCGCGGTAAAGCCCGGAAAGGAAATGCTTGACCATCACATTCCAAAGGATGTGTTTACGGTAGGAATTCCCGCCTGCCTGATGACGCTGTGTGAAAATCTGTCCTATGCAGTACTGGATAACCTGATAAGCCTTTCCGGCGCAGCCGCACAGGCAGGCATTGGGGTAGCCAAAAAGATCAATATGCTGGCGCACTGCACTGTGCGGGGCATCAGTCAGGGCGTGCTTCCGCTCATCTCCTATAACTATGCCAGCGGGAACCGAAAGCGCATGCGCCAGGTGTTTGGCTGCAGCGTAAGCATCGCGGTGGTCCTGGCAGCCCTGTGCACTGCGTCTAACATGCTTTTCGCCAGTCCGCTGGTGAATCTGTTCATTCACAGCAACACGGGAGCCGACCTGCTCGGAATGCGTTTCCTGCGCATCCTCAGCCTGGGCGCACCCTTCTCCGCCTTTGCCTACGCGGTGATCTCCTTTTTCCAGGCCACCGGCCACGGCACCCGTTCACTGGTACTAGCCCTGCTGCGCAAGGGCATTTTGGATATCCCGCTGATGTACATTCTTGCTTCGCTGGTGCCAATGTACGGCATCGTATGGGCCACCCCGCTGGCCGACTTCGTATGCTGTTTTACCGCCGCATCGCTGCTTGGACATTTTTTCAAGCAGCATAGCAGCGATCCGTAATCGTCTTCTCTTTCTGACTGTTTCCCGTGCCGGTCACTTTGTTTCCCCCTCATAGCCCCAGCACGGATCTTGTGGTATAATAGGTTTGTCTCCTGCTCTGCAAGAGGATATCCGGCTGATTTGTCACAAATAATGAATAAGGAAGTGATCTGTGTGGAAATCCGTTACACCAGCCCTGTCGTATACACCAATGATGGTTCGAAGATCATTGCCCAGATGGAAGCCCTTGGCTTTCACACCGCTCATGTGAAAGAAAATGCGGGCGGCACCGGGGTGACCATGACCACCATGAAGGATGATCGCGATCATCCCATGACGGTAGTGGAAAATGCCCGTTTTTCCACCCCCTTCTCCGGCATCCGCATCAATGTGGATCATTTTGACGAAGCCCTTGAAAAGTTCACCGCGATGGGCTATATGAACCTGCAGGCCGGCGCCACTGCCACCGGCACCTCCCGGGCCACCCTGCTGCGTTCTCCGGAGGGCATCTTCGTTTCTCTGGCTGAGCATATCCGGGAATAATATCCATCAAAAATCGACCGGGAGAACCGTTAATTCTCCCGGTCGATTTTTATAAAAAACGTTTCAGCGTCCGAACAGCTCCGCCGCCCGGCTCATTTTTTCCGTCACCTTCACGCCGAAGGGGCAGCGTTCCTCGCACGCCCCGCAGCCGATGCACTCGGAGGCGGTGTGCTCAAGCAGCAGATAATGGGAACGCAGCGAATCCGGCACGGTGCTCTGCATCACCGCCAGGTCGTAATACTTGTTGATCATCGCAATATCCAATTGCGCGGTACAGGGCTTGCAATGACCGCAATAGGTGCACTGGCCCCGACTGGAATGGAAGGGCGCGTTGGCAAGCGGCGTCGCATAATCCTTTTCCTGCTCAGAAGCTGTCTCGTAAGCCGCCGCCTGATCCACCTGCTCCATGGAATCATAGCCGCACAGCACAGATGCCACCGCCGGCCGGGTGAGGGCATAGTGGATGCACTGCACAGGCGTGAGCGCCACGCCGAAGGGCGAACGCTTTTCATCAAACAACCGGCCCCCGGCGAACCCCTTCATCACTGTGAGGCCCACATCCTGCTGCTCGCACAGGCTGTAAAACTGCGCGCGGGCCGGATCGATCCCGCTGAGACCCTGATCAAACCGGTCGGCAAACATCGTGTTGATATCCTCGCTGGGGGGCAGCATATCGAAGGCGGGATTGATGCTGAACAGGATCATTTCCACATATCCGGACAGGGCCGCCAGTTTCCCTACCTCCGGGTTGTGGGTGCTCAGGCCAATATGCCGGATCACGCCCGTTTTTTTCATCTCGAAAATGTATTCCAGATAGGGTGAATCCTGGATGCGATTCCATTCCTCCACCGAATCCACAAAGTGGATCATGCCCAGATCGATATAATCCGTTTTCATGCGGGTGAGCATGTCCTCAAAGGCAGGGCGGACAAGCGCAAGCTCCCGGGTCTTCTGATACTGACCATCGACCCACACGGAACCGAAATGCCCCTGCACCTTCCAGAATTCCCGGTTTCCCTCCATGGCTTTGCCGATGATATTCCGGGATTTGGGATCCGCCATCCAGCAATCCACAATGTTGATGCCCTTTTCCGCGGCATAGCGCATGAGCGCCACACTTTCCTCCTCCGGATGACGTTCCAGCCATTCGCCGCCAAAACCCACTTCGCTCACCATCAAATCGGTTTTTCCCAGTCTGCGTTTATTCATTTTCGTTTTCCTCCGTTTCATTATTCCTGCCGTTTTACCGGTCCTGTTTCCGTGTGCCTGATATTCTATTCTATTTATACCACAGGTGCACACAAAAAAACAACCGTGCCCAAAATTTTTCCGCCCGATCCTGCCTGCTGAGATTTGACAAAATGTTCCCTGCTCATTATCATAAAGGGCAGTTGATTCCTAAATCAGCAGCCCTTCGCAGAAAAAAAGATGCGGAAGGAGCAGCAGCCGGTCTATTCAAAAGGAGATAGAAAAATGCAGGAGATCAGATGTCCCAAATGCGGAGAGGTATTCACCGTTGATGAATCCGGTTACGCCGCCATTGTGAAACAGGTGCATGATAAGGAATTCAACGCTGAGATCCGAAAGCGTGAAGAATCCTTTGAAAACGAAAAAAAACTGGCGGTCGCCAGCGCGGAAGCGGAAAAAGATAAAACGATCTCCGGGCTCAATACCCGCATCCAGACCCTGCAAGCTGAAAAGGATTTTGCCCTTCAAACCGTCACAGCCGAAAAAGAAAGGATCATTCAGGAAAAGGACGCCTTGGTCCGGTCAGCCGTGACCGCCGCGGAAGCGGATAAGGATAAGGTGATCCATGAGCTCCGCACCCAGATCGCATCCATGGACGCGATAAGGGAAAAGGCACTTGCGGAAAAGGAGAAGGAGCTCACGCGGCTTGCCGGGCAGATCGAGATCAGCAAAGCAGATGCCAAGGCTGCCGTAAAAATCGCCGTGGCGGAAAAAGAACAAACGATCGAGCGTCTCAAAGCTGAAAACGCCACTGCGGAAGCCCGGCATAAAAATGAGCTTGAGCTGATCAAGGACGCTCACGGAAAAGAGATCCGGGATAAAGACACCTTGATCGGGTATTATAAGGACCTGAAAGCAAAAATGTCTACCAAAATGGTAGGCGAAACGCTGGAACAGCACTGCAGCATCGAATTCAACAAAATTCGTGCTTCCGCATTCCCGGAAGCCTATTTTGAAAAAGACAACGATGCACGCACCGGCAGCAAGGGAGATTTCATTTTCCGTGATTTTTCCGAGGGAGTGGAATACATCTCCATTATGTTCGAAATGAAAAACGAAAACGATGCCACAGCGGCAAAGCATAAGAATGAGGACTTTTTCAAGGAACTGGATAAGGACCGCAGTGAAAAAAACTGCGAATATGCCGTGCTGGTCTCCCTGCTCGAGGCCGACAACGAGCTGTATAACGAAGGGATCGTGGATGTATCCTACCGGTATCCGAAAATGTATGTGATCCGTCCCCAGTTTTTCATTTCGCTGATCTCCCTGCTCAGGAACGCATCGAAAAACGCGCTCGACTATAAAAAGCAGCTGATCGTCGCTCAGAATCAAAACCTGGATATCCGCAATTTTGAAAATAATCTTCTTGATTTTCAGGAAAAGTTCGGCAGCAACTACCGCATTGCCAGTGAAAAATTCCAAAACGCGATCAATGAGATCGACAAGACCATCGATCATTTGCAGAAGGTGAAGGAAGGCCTGATCGGTTCAGAGCGCCAGCTCCGCCTTGCCAACGATAAAGCACAGGACCTGAGCGTGAAAAAGCTCACAAAGAACTGTCCTTCCGTGGCCGAAATGTTTAATGCAGCCGGGAAGAAAACAGATAACCCATGCCCGCGCCCACCAGGCCGCCGATAATATGGGCAAAATAAGCCACGTTCCCGCCCGCGGTGATCATCTCATACACCTGCTGGCCCAGATACAGCGCGGCCACCAGGATCACCGTGAGCGGCAACGTATGCTGACGGAAAGCGGTGAAGGAGCTCATCAGAATGAAGGCAAACACCACCCCGCTGGCTCCCAGCATGCTCACGTTCAGCAGGCAGGCCACCAGCCCCGTCACAAAGGCGGTGATCACGATGGTGTCAAGCAGCGGCCTTCGGCCATACTTTTCCTCCAGAAGCGGCCCCAATAAAAGCAGATACATCATGTTGCCGATAAAATGAGAAAAGCTCTGATGTCCCAGCACATGGGTAAACAGTCTCAGCCAGCTGAGCGGGTCCAGAAAGGAAAAGCCCCGCACGCAAAACAGAAGCCGATTGCTCCGTCCCCCCGTGATCAGATCGAGCAGCAGGGTGAAGCAGCAAAGAAAGAAAAATGTGAGCGACACAGGCGCGTTATAGGAAATTTTCAGTTTCGGTTTATCCATATTTCACCTCAAAAAAATCATCCATCCGTATCAAAACCATTCCCCACGCTGCCCGGATGTCAGCCTGCGCACAGAATATAAAAAGCGATCAGGGCTGCCAGCTGCAATACCAGCATCAGAGGAAAAAACAGCCGGAAATACCAATGCCGGGTC
Source organism: Clostridia bacterium (assembly GCA_045617125.1). Classification (GTDB taxonomy): domain Bacteria; phylum Bacillota; class Clostridia; order Christensenellales; family Aristaeellaceae; genus ZC3RG03. Next base: position 7,840 of record JAZLIA010000089.1, read on the forward strand.
TTATGATGAAACACTCTCATCCCAAGCACCCCGCCCAAAGCGCCGAACAGGGCGCAGGAAAGGAACAGCGTTTTTTCCTTCATCCGCCATTCATTTTTCTTCGCTGCTTTTTTATCCTTTCCCATCAGAAGGAAGCACACCAGGTTGGTCACGAGCAGCACGCCCGGCACAATCAGCATGAGCGTCATTTTATCCATCAGAAAAACCTCCCGTTCACCGGATCAGCCCCTGAAGCAAGCTCTCTCCGCCGGCTGTCACCAGGCGGGTGAACATTTCTGTCAGGATCCCCCGCTCTTCTTCAGGCCGCTCGGCCATGACGCGGCGGATCTCATTCCGATGCGTGATCAGCGCCAGGGGCAGCTCTTTCACCTGCTTCACATTGCACACGCACAGCACGTCAAACAGCGCGTCCACCATGCTGCGCCTTTTTTCTGTAGACAGCCCCCTCAGAAACTCATCCAACACCTGATCGGTAATGCGGCTGGAAAGGGTGGTCTCCTTCACCAGACACAATTCCGTGCCCTGTATATGCCAAAGGAAGGGATTGTGCTGCATGAGAGAAACACTGTCGCTGTCCACGATCTTTTTAGGAGCGCCGGTATCCAGCAAAAGGCCGATCACAGAGGATTCGGGAATATACAGCCTCAGTTTCACCAGCATTTCCTGCCACCCGGGCGTCGCCAGCACATGCTCGCAAAGGCCCGGTGCGTCAAAAGCCGTCACATGACATACCCGGGCCGCCGCCGTGCGAAGGCACTGGCTGGCCGCAAACATGGCCAGATTGCCGCCCTTGCTGTGGCCGCACACCTCCAGCTTTTTGATTCCCTCCTGCTCAAGCAGCGGGAGCGCTCCGTTCAGAAAAGTAAGCGCCCGTATCTGGGAAGGCACCCATTCGGCAAAGCAGAGGTTAAAATCCTCCTTCCAACCGGTCAGGGTGCCATCTGTGCCCCGGAACGCCAGCACGGCGGTATCCCCCGCCGCAAAAAGCGCACCGGCAAACTGCATTTCGCTCTTTTCATCAAAGGCCGCGTCAAATCGGAGCAGCCGCACCCCGGCAAAACGGGGATACTGCTCCATCATTTTCCATAATCTGATGCGTTCGGCCCGCATTCCTCCCGCTTTTTCTTCTTCCTCCGGATGCATAAACAGCTGATCCTTCAAAGAGAAAAGCGTGCCGGAAGGATCCTGCAGCCCTTCAAAGGGAGCGTGGATCAGCTGGGAAAAAATAAGCAGATCCACCGTATTCACCGGGGCCGTCTCGCAAAAGGGAAGATCGCCCCTCCAAATGATATAATCCAGAATCCCTGTCATGGCTGTGCTCCGTTCTATGTTCGGGAAGCGGCGTTCTTTTCTGCCGCGTTTTCACTGCAGGCCCGGCTCACGATATTGCGCCCCAGGCCGGTAAACCGGGAGATCTGGCTTACCGACATGCCCTCCCTGCGAAGCCTTCTTAGCCATGCATTGCGCACCTTGCGGCTCATTACCGGCAGCTCCATCAGTTTTTTTGCATGGGCCACCTTTTTCATGATCTTTTCAGCCTGCTTATCGGTAAGGGATTTTTTCTCCTCCGGCGGTTCCATCACCTGGGAAAGCTGCCCGCCCTCCGGGATCCTTCCAAAGTCTCCCTCCGGGAAAAGGGTTTTCATCACCGCCGTATCCGTGAGGGATATATCATTCCGGTTTTGATAATCCCTGAGGCTGCTGTAGGGATATGCCCCGGCATCCGGGCAAAGGCCCGCGCGTACCGGTTCCGTATGAATGGCGCTGAGCACCAGGAAGATCTCCTCCGGCCCGGAAAGGATCACGGAACGGCACCGATCCTGAAAAACGTGACCCGCCCGCTTATGCTTCAGGTTGTAATGGCAGGCATAGGCCGTAGCCAGCTTCCTGAAATAGCATCCAAGAGGTTCTTCCCCTTCCCGCACCACAAGATGCACATGATCGGGCAGAAGGCAAAAACCGTACAGCTCCGGCCCTCCATCTTCACCGTATTTATGCAAAAGAGAAAGAAAATAATCATAATCATTGGACGTTTTCAGGAGGGCTTTCTTTTCCCGGCCGCGCATCAGAACATGATACACCGCGCCCGGCTTTCGCTCTCTGGCCTTTCTGGGCATCAAGAAACTCCCCTTTCCTGCATTTCACAGGGAAAGCATACCACAAAACAGCGCAGTTGCACAGCCCCCACCCAAAGAAACAGGACGCCGGCAGGACCCGGCTCTCTTCCCGCCGAATGCTCAGCGCACAGCTGGACCTCCGTCCCCCTGCGCATTCAGGTCCGTCCCTCCGTATCGTTTTTTTCGGCGCCGCGATCCTGATTTTTTCTTGTATTTCAGCACTTTCAGCCATTTTTGACATTTACTGTATTGTGTTTTTCATGCTATAATCTCTTTTGTTCCGGACGAAGGGCCGTCAGTACGGTTCCGCATCCCAGGTACTCCTTCAGGTCCGCCCGGAAAAGAAAGGAGCTTCATTATGGAAGAAAACAATCAGGAGATCCAAAGGATCACCCGCTTTGAAGACACTCCCGAATTCATTGCTTTTCAGGAACGTAAAAAGGCCATGCTGGCCGATGAAGATAACCCCTATTTTATCGCCCACGATTCCCCGCTCACCGATAAAAGCTATATGGACGGCCAGTGGGTGCTCAATTTCGGCAGCTACAACTATGTAGGAATGTCCGGTCGCAGAGAAGTGGAGGACGCCGCCATCGACGCCATCCGCAAATACGGCACCTCCGCATCCGGCAGCCGTCTTTTAGCCGGTGAAAAGCATCTGTATCAGGAGCTGGAAAAGGAGCTTGCCGAATGGAAGCACACCGAAGCCGCGCTGGTGCTGGTAGGCGGCCATTCCACCAATGTGACCTTCACCGGCCACTTTGCCCATCCCGGCGATCTGATCCTGTACGACGCTCTGATCCACAACAGCGTTGCGGAGGGCTGCCGGCTCAGCCATGCCACAGCCCGCCCCTTCCCTCATAACGACTGGCAGGCGCTGGAGCAGATCATTGACCGCCGCAAGGATAAGTTCAACAAGATCCTGATCTGCGTGGAAGGCGTTTATTCCATGGACGGCGACATCGCCCCCATTCCCGAATATGTGCGCATCAAGAAAAAATACGGTTGCTTCCTGATGGTGGATGAAGCCCATTCCACCTGCGTTATCGGTGAGACCGGCGGCGGCGTGGATGAATACTTTGGCCTGGCCCCCGATGATATCGATATCAAGATGGGCACCCTCAGCAAAGGCCTGGGCGCCTGCGGCGGATATCTCGCCGGCAGCAATAACCTGATCGAATATCTGCGCTACACTCTGCCCGGCTTCGTTTTCAGCTGCGGCATCAGCCCAGCTCTGGCCGCCGCCGTGCTGGCCTCCATCCGCCTGATGCGCAAGGATCCCTCGGTGATGGCCGACATGCGCCGGAATGTGAAATGCTTTGCCGACGAATGCAAAAAGCGCCGTCTGGATATCGGCCTGGCAGGCAAAACCGCCATTCTTCCCGTGCTGGTAGGGCCGGAAAAGGATGCCTGGGCCCTGAGCAACTACCTGCGCCACAAGGGCGTATTCGTTCCCCCCGCAGTGTATCCCGCCGTACCGCACGATCAGGCCCGCCTGCGCTACTGCGTCACCAGCGTTCACAAGCCGGAGCAGATCGTGGAAGCACTGGACAAACTGGAGGAAGCGGCCAGGGAGCTGGGCATCGTCCTTCCCCGCACGGCAGAATAATTGAAAGTCATCATGGGCTGAGAAAGAACCCCTTTCGCATCTCCCTTGTTTCTGAACCCCATAGAGCAGAGCTGTTGCCCTCATTGCTCTATGGGGTTTATTTCAGGTGTAAAAACGGAATGTTAGGCAATAAGATGTATCAGCCCTGATAAGTTGTCAATAGGTTTGGCACATTTCAGCAAATTTTCTTGCCCTATTGACTAAATTCATTATTTATTGACTACTCTGAATCAACCATGTATAATTAAACAGTCTTTTTAGAATCTTGTTTATATCCGGAGATCCGGTATTATGGACCGGCATGAGCTTTGGGCAGAACGGTTGTAGTTACAGGCACACGTCAAAACACGATGCGAAACGGTAGTATGCTTCCTGTTTTTTAATATCATGATCGGAAAGGCGGTCGTAATAATGGGAAAAAGGATTCTAAGCTTCCTGTTGGTTATAACGATACTTGGCGCGCTTCTGCCCGCAATAGGGACGGCAGAGGTGCCGGTGGGTAAGGTGCCCGCAAGCAGGAACAGTAAGAATTGGATGGGATACCTGCCGAATGATGTCAATTTGACTGAGATCAATATCCCCGGCACTCATGATTCCGGTACAAGGTATATCATGACGATGGAGTGTTTAGAAGTGCTGCAGCCTATTATCGGCATAATAGCCACATTTGCCCTGCCACTTGCAACAGTCCTTGAGATAGATTTATTACCGGCTATGATACGGTTGGGAGAGTTGAGCCTGGCTCCATTGGCGCAGGATCAGTCTTTGACGATTCCTGAGCAGTTTGAAGCCGGATATAGGATCATCGATTGCCGTTTATCTGCTTATAACGGCTTATCGGGTAATTATGATGACCTGGAATTTTCTCACGGCGGAATTCGGTGCCTGGAAAGCGAGCCCAATTATCTCGGAGACGGCAGTAAACCGCTCAAGTTAACAAAGGTGATGCAATATGCCAAGGATTTTTTGAAGCAAAACCCGACAGAAACGATTATCCTGGGAGTAACCAATGAAAATTTCATGATTCCTCCTATCGGAAGTGACGATTCTTTATTATCTCTTTTGTATAAAGAATTAGGGGCCATCAAAATTGGCGAAGCTGTATTTAATGACTTTGGTCACGTTGGCAAGATCAACACAGAAGATCTGTTTAACATAGGGCCGAATGCCAAAAAGCTTCTCTATGGATCAAAAGAGGATGGCATTGTTGGATATCTTGATTATTTGAAAGATGATCCTGATGTGATCGTAATGGATGACGAAAAATGGCCTACGATGGGAGAAGCCAGAGGCAAAGTGATTATTTGTGACGGTGATAAATATCTTCAGGCGGGGGAATATACGATCGGTGGAGAAACCTGGAATGTTGGTTCCTGGACTCATGACGCAGCCACTAAATGGTATAATCTGAACGGTTACTTTGATGCATGCGGTAAATATGACGATCAGTATTACGCCATGCGCACATACCCTTCTCCTATGCATTTTGTTGCAGCAAACTGTACCGATACAAATGGCATGTATTTTTTGAATGGCATACTGATCCTCCTTTCAAAAGCAATGCTTTCTGTTGAGCTTGGCGGATATATTTCTGATCTTTGCAGTGTATTCGGGTGGGTCGATCATGGGCTGAATGATTACAGATCTGCCGCCGAATGGCAATCGGCGGATATTAATCCCAAGCTTCAATCCTATTCCTATAAAAAGGGAACCCGTTATGGTTGGATAGCTATGGACTTCGGAGACGAAAATATAGCCAAAAAAATTTTTGATACGAATGTCTTCGATTTTGATGTGGCCGGTGATCCGGTCGATTATATTACTGAAATCGTAATTGCCTACGATCAGAGCTTTGAAAAGGCAAAGAAAACTCTGACAAAGGCAGGATACACTGTCCTGAATGTAAACATGAACGAAGAAGGACCGGATAAAGGCTTAAGTGATGCGATCGTCAACGGTGTTCGTAACAACGGATCCTTTAACATGGCTCTCGGGTACAAGACCTCGCAAGATCCAAAGTATGCCATCACCGATTTGAAGTGGACTCAGAGAGAATGGGAAGGAATTCCTTTGGATAAATCAACAAAAGAGTTTCTGGATAAGTACCATTACCAGCTTGTTAATACGAGATTAACGGAGGTTATTAACAGCGGATTAAAAACATCAGAAGGGCTTGCCAGTTTCAACATCGGCACATCCGGCCGTATGGTCAATTTATATTGCTCAAGGGATGGCTCCTGCGGAGAACGCCTTACAACGCTGAAGGCCGTACAGGGATATGACATTACCGCCTATGATCCTAAGGATAAACCCTATAATCCAAGAACGATCCTGAACGCGGAAAAAACCATTCGCAGTTATTTTGCTTTGGGAATGGACACTCCAAGAGAAGCGGGCACATCCTCATTGCCTTTTATGGCAAATTACAGACGAACCAATATCAATAATGCTTTCGTGTTCTACAATACGGTTTTTAATGACGCATCACAGTGGAAATATTATCTGCCGCTATATCAGGGGGACGACGTATTCAGTAAAATGAGCATGCCCTGGAAAGGGCAGGAGGGAGACTTGCCGGATACTGGAGATACAAATCCTATCATAGGTTGGTTTATACTGCTTGTTTCTTCTTTTGCCGGAGCGCTTGTTTGCCTTCGTAACAAAAGAAAAGATGAGAAGCCGTATAAGTGATCTCCCGTGTAATTCATAACTCATAAAAACAGGAGGAAAGAAGTATGAAAACTGTGAATCGCAATTGGGTCAGATTTATTGTAATGCTTGTCCTGGCAGCAATGCTGTGTGGTATGGTCTCTTCTGCGCTTGCATACGATGATAAATGGAAACTCGTAAAACTTGATGTCAATGACTTTATCCTTGTGGATAGTGTCGAGAAAGTCAATCGATTTGACACATTTACTGTTCCCGGTGGCGAAGAACATGTCTCAACTGCGAATGAAAGAGAAAACGCAATCAATGAATACATCTGGGGTATTGATCCGGGTTTTGCCAACGGAAAGATTGACGATCATTACGTTTACAGCAATCGGGTGAATAACTCACGTCAAATCAATCCCAGTCAAGTAGAAACAAATATCATCTTGACGGAACAGATCCTGGCAGCTGAACCGGAATATGTTCTTCGTTCCAAAACAATGAAGGTGATTCCGGCTACCGGAGCGTCCGGAAACAATCAATACATCTATCCCGGAAACATCCTTAGTGTCAGCAATCATCTGGACGAAATCGTTATGGGGGAATTTACGAATTTGAATGTTGGCCGGGCAGCCGGTCATTTTAACCTTCAAAAAGGAAAAGATCTGAAATTTTCAATCGACAATATGAGTTACAAACCAAATGGTTCCGCTTTCAGTCAGCCATATTTCCTGATCGAAAACGAGATATATGACGGATTGGACAAAATCAGAAATGGAAATCCTCTGTCTTCTTATTATGTGGTCCGTACGGCGAATGTTTCTTCTCCGGAACAGCTTGTTTCGACTTTAAGAGTTACTATGGGCGAATTAGATCAGGCTATCGATTCAGCGCAATGGGATCTGATTCGTACCGGGCAGATACAGATGGTGGCTGTTTCCGTTGAACAGGTTTTGTGCAGTGTGGTCTATACAAATGAAATAGACAGCAATCCGGCCGGCGCTCTTTTTTCAACAGAAACAACAGCCGAGACTCTCCAAAATACGATATTGAACCACGCCAATGCGATGGTCATCCGTCAGGTGAATTACGGCCGCCGCTATCTGCTGACACTTACGCTTAATCTTGCATGTTCGCCGCATGAGGAAAGACTTGACTTGAAAGGCGGCATAGACGCTTTCTTCAGCGGACGTTCTGTATCTGATGAAGGAACGAATAACGCATTGAGTTATGCCGCGTGCGATGGGATTGAAATTGGTCTGCATAATACAAACTGGGAAAAGATCACGGATTACATCGGAACGGAAAAGCTAACGCTGAGCGATTTTGCTAATTACCTCAGCAGGAATAAAAATTTTAACGGAGAAGCAGACGAGCAGTGTCTTGTTCCGATCAGCTATGCAGCCACCGCGCTGGGGGGATCAATGACAGACCCGTTCAAAATGATCGTGAATGCCAACGAACACGCTTATATCGGCAAAAAGGCAGAGAAGGTAACCGGTATAACCTTCGATGATAACAGCGTCGGACAAAACTATCATAGAGATTTTGTCGCTTATGGATTAGATATAGATGCATTCAATACAAATCAAGTATTTAAAGAAAAGAAGTACACGGTTACTACCAGTGATGCATGGAATTTAAGCATTCCTGCTTACAAAAACATCTTTGGCATCGCTTTTAACCTTGATGGCGGTGTAACAAGTAAACGCGGCAATGTATATATCAAAACCGTGGCAAATGATTATGATAAAGATATAAATGACAATTGGCGAATCTATAACGGGTGGGGTATTGTTATTACGGACGATGACGGCGACAAACTGAAAGCAAGAAAAGTATTATTAGACAATGCGAAAATATATCTCGACTGTGAAGAAGTCGGCGGCGGTTATGATCGAAACCGGGTCAACTCAGATATTCAGGTATTGGATGTGGACCCAAATGAAACCACTGCTTACAGTCCGCTGTTTACTAAAGCTGCTCACCAAACGATTGGCTGGGGAACAGGTTATTCTTTTCTTAAATATGAGGGATATTATGAACAGGCAGGACGAAATCTCGATTTGACTAACGAAGCGATAGGCATGTCCATGCATCCTCAGTTTGTTTCGGAGATTTGCGAACAGCAAGAAAAACCGCTTCCGCAAACTGGTGATAATAGTCATATCACTTTGATGATTATCATGTTGGTTCTGTCTGCCGGTCTTGGCCTTTGCCTGAGCTGGAAAAAGCAGAAAAAGGGTTTTTGATTATTCCACTTCAACTCAAGCATTCAGATGCAGTATGCGGATGACGGCGATATGACCGTCATCCGCTATTATATTCCTCCTGCGACCGGCGACAGTGAAAAAACGGGCCTGTGGCTTATGCTGCTGACAGGCTCGTTATGGGTAATGGCGATCCCTCTTCGCAGAAAGCGCCGCCGCGCTTAGCCGTCCATACGCATAAAGCACCGTTTTCAAACCGCTTTTGCGACATATCAGCGCATTTTTGTTGCATTGCTCCCCCTTATTTGCTATGATGATCGCGTCCTGAGGGACAGAATGAAAGGAGCATGGAAAATGAAAGGCAATCTCAGAAAACCCCTGGTATTCATCGTTCTTATCGCAGTGGTCCTCCTGGTTCTCTTTTTGACCTGCAGCGCCACTGTTCCCACCGGCTACACCGCCATCGTCACCACCTTCGGCCGGGTCGAGGATATCACCATGGAGGCCGGATATCATTTGAAAAGTCCCTTCCAGCAGATCGTGCTGATGGATAACCGGGAACAGAAAAACGTTTTTGCCACCCAGGCCTTCTCCAGCGATATCCAGCAGGTGGATATCAACGGCAGCATCAACTACTCCATCAATAAGGGCACCGCAATGACCCTGTTCCGGGAAGTGGGCACCGATTACTTCAACAAGCTGATCTCTCCCCGCATGCTGGAGATCACCAAGGGCGTCTTCAGCAAATACACCGCGGAAAACCTGGTCGCCTACCGGCAGAGCCTGAGCGAGCAGATCCGCGCCGACCTTTCCGCCGAGCTGAAAGGCTACGGCATCAACGTGATCAGCATCAGCATCGAAAACATCGACTTCACGGATGCCTTCACCGACGCTGTGGAAGCCAAGCAGGTCGCTGCTCAGAAAAAGCTGCAGGCCGAGATCGAACAGAGCCAGAAGACCATGGAAAACCAGCAGGAAGCAGAGCGTGAGAAGATCGCCGCTCAGGCCGCCGCGGATGTTGCCAAGATCAAAGCGGACGCTGAAGCCTATGCGGTCCGCATCCGGGCTGAAGCGGAAGCTGAGGCCAACAGCAAGGTCGCCGCTTCCCTCACCGAAAGCCTGATCCGCTACACCGAAGCGCAGAACTGGAACGGTCAGCTGCCCGGCTATGTTGCCGGCAGCGACAGCACCACGCTTCCCATCCTGAACCTGGGCGAAAAAGAATAAACTGGAAAGACCCAAACCGGCACATATGTAAAAAACGGGGGAGCTGTCCGCAGCTCCCCTAATTTTTGCTCTTTTCATTGATCTCCCGCATCTGCCTGCGATAGCGTGCGGGAGAAGTGCCCACAATGCGGGTAAACATCCGCAAAAAATTGCTGTAGTCGTTAAAGCCGCACTGATAGGCGATCTGATTCAGGGAAAGATCGCCGCTGATCATTTCCCGGGCCAGCATCACCCGGCGGTAAAGCACATAATCATACATGCTTCTGCTGGTGTAACGGGTGAACTCATGGGAAAGATAGGAACTGCTTACCCCGAAACGCCGGGCAATATCACCGATACGCACCTGCTCGGTGTAGTGGCTGTTGATATAGGTGATCACCTCCTGAATGATGCTGCTGGACACATTCTGAGTGATGATCGCCTCGGTGCGGCCGATCACGCCGCACACAATGGACAAGAATTCCAGCACACGGGAGCAATTGGTCAGGCGCAGCAGCTCATTCTTATCCTCCTGATGCGCCTGCAGTTCGCGGATCAAACGCACACATTGGTCAGCATCCTCCCGCTCCAGTTGAAAACGGTTGCGTCCGTTGGAGGTGCAGGAACGAAAGAATCGTTCCAGATCCACCTGGCCGCAGCCGAATTTCTTAAGGCTTTCCACAGGCAGATTCAGATACGCCCGCTCATAATTGCACATTTCCCCTTCCGCCACCAACCCATGCATACAGAAAGGAGGCACCACGATCATCTGATCGGGCTCCAGACGGTACATATCGTTATCCAGGCCGAAGAAATGCCCGCCGCGAATATGAAAATAGATCTCATAAAAATCGTGGCAGTGATATCCCTGACCGCTGATCCTTTCCGACAGATCATAAAACGCCTCATAAACCGTGAGATTGCCCGGCATATAGGTAAGATGAAATTCTTTTTCGGACTGTGAAAGCATATCCGTTTCCTTTCTTCCCGCTTTCAGGACGCAGTGTTTCCAGTCGCTTCCATTATAATGCAGTATATGCCTGCTTTCAAACATTATTTGCACAGAAAATGCAAATAATGTTTGCTATAATATTCTTCGTCAGGTGATAACCATATATTTCCCTTAAGGTCTGTATCAATCAATACTGAAAGAAGGTTGAATCATGATCAGAGTCGCAATCGTCGGAACAGGCGGCATTTCCCATGCCCACATAAACAGCTATCTTCAATTTCCGGAAAGGTGCAGGATCGTTGCCCTGGTGGATATCATTCCCGGAAAAGCACAGAAGGTGAAGGAACAGTATGACCTGGATTGTGATGTGTATCTGGATCATCACGATCTCCTTTCCCGGCAGGATATTGACCTGGTGGATGTGTGCACCCCTCCCTTCGCACACGCACAGATCAGCATCAATGCCCTGAAAGCCGGAAAAAACGTGCTGTGTGAAAAGCCCATGGCCGCTTCACTGGAAGAATGCGACCAGATGCTGAAAGCCCGGGACGAAAGCGGGAAAAAGCTTTCCATCATCGCCCAGAACCGGTTCCGCAAACCCATGCGGGATCTGAAATTTCTGCTGGACAGCGGCATTGCCGGAAAGGTACGGCATGCGCAGATCGACTCCTTCTGGTATCGCAGCCACTGCTACTATGACCTGTGGTGGCGGGGCACCTGGGAAAAGGAAGGCGGAGGCTGCACCCTCAACCATGCGGTTCACCATATTGACCTTCTTGGCTGGATGATGGGCCTTCCCAAAACCGTGACCGGCGTAATGGCCAACACCGGACATGACAATGCCGAGGTGGAAGACCTGTCCGTCAGCGTGATGGAATACGAAGGCGCCCTGGCCACGATGACCGCCAGCGTGGTGCATCACGGAGAAGAGCAGCAGCTGGTGTTCCAGTGCGAAAAAGCCAAGCTTTCCGCCCCCTGGGACTGCTACTGCTCCATTCCCCAAAATAACGGTTTCCCGCTCAAGGAACCGGATGCCGCTTTCCGGGAAGAAGCAGAAAAGCTGCTGGCCTCTCTGCCTCCCGTGAAGTGGGAAATGCATCCCGGGCAGATCGAAAACGTGCTTTCCGCCCTGGAAAATGACACTCTGCCTGCCATTGGCGGCGAGGACGGACGGCGCACCATTGAATTGATCACCGCGATCTACGAAAGCGGTTCCCTGCATCGCACCGTGCAGCTCCCGCTTACCAGGGACGATCCCTTCTACACGGTGGAGGGCATTCGCAGGTCCGTTCCGCATTTTTACGAAAAGACTGCCTCCGTGGCCGATTTTGATGGCGAGATCAGCTTCGGCGGTTTCGGGAAAGGAAAATAAAATGAGCAATATACAGGTTTCTGACGGCATGAATTACGCCCCCAAGGGCAAGCCCTCTCCGGTGGTAAAGCCCGGTGAATTCGTTTTCAGCGCGGTGCGGCTGGATCACGGCCACATCTACGGCATGTGCAACGGCCTCACCGAAGCCGGCGGCACCATCAAATATGTGTATGATAAGGACCCGGAGAAGGTGAAGGCCTTCCTAAAAGCCTATCCGCAGGCAAAGGTCGCCCGCTGCGAGGAAGAAGCGCTTGAGGATAAAGACACCCATATGATTTTAAGCTCCGCCGTCACCAGCGAGCGGTGCGAGCTGGGGCTGAGAGCCATGGACGCCGGGAAGGATTATTTTGCCGACAAGGCCCCCTTCACCACATTGGAACAACTGGACAGCGCAAAGAAAAAGGTGAAGGAGACCGGACGCCGCTACATGGTCTACTACGCCGAGCGTCTGCATGACGAAGGCGCCATCCTGGCAGGCTACCTGATCGAAGCCGGAGAGATCGGCCGCGTGGTAGCGGTGAACGGCTTTGGCCCACACCGTCTGGGTGCTCCAGGAAGGCCCGCCTGGTTCTTTGAAAAAGAAAAATACGGCGGCATCCTGTGCGAATTCGGCAGTCACCAGACCGAGCAGTAACTCTATTTCACGGGGGAAGAAGACGCCTGTGTGACCCAGAGCCGTGTGGCCAATTACAACAATCCTCAGTATCCCGGCCTGGAGGATTATGGCGACTGCATGCTCACGGGCAAAAACGGTTCTGCCGGGTATTTTCGGGTGGACTGGTTCACCCCGGACGGGCTGCGCACCTGGGGCGACGGAAGGGTCACCATCCTGGGCACGGAGGGCTTCATCGAGGTTCGCAAATATGTGAACCTGGCAAGTGAAAAGGACGGCGGCGGCCATGTGTACCTGGTGAACGACAAAGGTGAAAAATATATGAACGCTGTGGGCGTCACCGGTTTCCCCTTCTTTGGCAGGCTCATTCTGGACAGTCTGAACCGCACAGAGACCGCCATGACCCAGGAGCATGCCTTCAAGGCAGCAGAGTTATGCCTGACAGCAGAAAAAAACGCGATAAGGATCAAATAAAATGAAGAAAAAAGTATGCATCATCGGCTGCGGCAACATTGCCAATGTTCATGCCCAGGTGCTTACCTCACTTGAAAATGTGCAATTGACCGCCTGCTGTGACATCATTCCCGAAAAGGCAAAAGCATTTGCCGAAAAATACGGCTGCCGGGCATATACGAACGCAGAAGAGATGCTGGATCAGGAACAGCCTTTCGCTGCACACCTGTGCACCCCGCACTATCTTCACACCCCTCAGGCCCGGATGTGCGCCGCCCGCGGCATTCAGGTACTGACTGAAAAGCCCCCGGTGATCAGCCGCGATCAGCTTCGCCATCTCAGGGAAGCCGCGGAGCAGGTAAGGGTGGGCGTCTGTTTCCAGAACCGCTACAATCCGGTGATCCGGAAGTTGCAGCAGCTGCTGGAAGAAAAGATCTACGGGGCCCTCACAGGCCTTCGCGCCTTCATGACCTGGCAGAGGAACGAGGATTATTACCACGGCACCTGGCGCGGCTCCTTCGTTACGGAAGGCGGAAGCGCCCTGATCAACCAGGCAGTGCATTCTCTGGACCTGCTGGTGCTTTTGCTCGGCTGCCCGGAAGTGACTGAGGCAATGATGGCCAATCATCACCTGCGAAATGTGATCGGCACCGAGGATACCGTGTCGGTCTACCTGCGGCGCGGAAACGTGAATGCCTTGCTCTTTGCCTCCACCGCCCACTCAGCCAACTCCCCGGTGATCATAGAAGCACAAACCGAACAGGCCGTGCTTCGCGTGGAGGAAGACCGGCTGGAGATCATTCGCGGAAGCGAAAGAGAAGTGCTCGTTTTCCCCGAGGATGAAAAACTGGGAAAGAGCTACTGGGGCGCCGGTCACAGCATGTGCATTTCCGATTTTTACCGGTGTCTCGATGAAGGGCTTCCTTTCAGGAATGATCTGGCCCACTGCTCAGACACCCTGGAAACCCTGCTTACCATCTACGACGAATGCCGTGGAAAGATCCGTTACAGCGACCGGAAATAAACTGGATCGCACACAGAAGGAGATTTGTCACTATGGAAGCACTTCGTTATCTTGAAACCGTCATGAAGGACGGAGCCGATAAAGCCGCAGATCAAAGCGGCATTGCAGCGGAAAAAGCCTATCACGGAGTCAATTCCTTTCAGGGCATCTATTATGACCTGGCCTGCCTGAAGGTGAAGGAAGCGCAGGGCCTGCCCTGCAGCGTGCGTCCTCTCATTCTCGACAAAGCGCTTGAGCGGATCGATACCCGTCTTGACTGTGCCGATTTTATCCTTCCGGGTCTCCTTTTCCTTTTGAAGGAGTATCGGGGCACGAAATATCTTCAGGAAAAGGATGCCGCCCGCATCGAAAAAAGTCTCATTGGCTTCAAATACTGGCTGGATGAGCCCGGCGAGATCCACTCCTGCTTCTTCACCGAAAACCACCAGGTGCTCTATCACAGCGCCGAATACCTGGTGGGGCTCATGTTCCCGAACACGGTGTTTCCGAACAACGGCATGACCGGAAGCGAGCACGCCCTGCACGGAAAGACCTTCCTGCGCCGCTGGCTCACGTGGAGGCTGCGTTTCGGCTTTTCCGAGTGGCTCACACAGGGCTACTACATGGATGATATTCTGGGCCTGTGCAACCTTACAAAGTATGCCCCGGATGAGGATATCCGTTCCGACAGCCTCACCCTCATCCATCTTCTCTGCTACGATCTGGCCCTTCACGGTTTCAGGGGCCATCTTCCCACCACCCACGGAAGGGTATACACCGACTTTATCATCGAACCGGATCATGAGGACTGCTCCCAGCTATTGCGCTTTTTGTTTGACGAAGGCTCTCACGAGGGTCTGTGCGGCGCAGCCGTGATGCTGGCCTGCTTAAACTATGAGTGTCCCCCGGTGATCCGGAAGGTGTATGAGAGCCGGGAAAGCATGGATATCCGCGAGCGCGTCAGCGTGGACGCCGCGGATGCCGCCGCCTTCGGCATCGACCCCAGGGATTTCAACAACATCATGTTCTTCTGGGGCATGCAAACCTATTCCGACCGGGTTTGCATCGACAATTCCCTGAAGGTTTTCCCGCAATGGAACTGGATGGTCAACCGCGTGAAAGCCTACAAGGAGCGCTATGACCTTTGCGACGAAGCAGGGGCTCCCTGTCCTGACGCACCGGACTTTACCGCGATGACGGAGGCCAATATCCTTACCCGCCGCACGAAGGATTATATCCTGAGCTCCGTGCAGGATTTCCGTAAGGGCAAAATGGGTTATCAGCAGCATCCGTGGACCGCGTCCCTCGGCGGGCGCGCGGTGTTTTTCACGACCAACCCTGCCTCCCTGGAATATGGCAACCGTCCCAACCGCTGGGCCGGGAACCTGTGTCTGCCCCGGTGCGGACAAAACAGAAACGTGCTTTTCTGCATCTACCGCATCCTGCCCGATTTTGTGGATTTCCTCAACTCCCATATTTATTTCCCCACCGAAGAACTGGATGAGACCGTGGAAAAGGAAAACCGCATTTTCGGCCGCAAGGGCAGCGGTTATATTGCCGTCACCACCCTGAACCCCGGCTACTGGGAAGAAAAGGATCCCGACCTGTTCCGCTTTGTTTATGGCGACAAGGGAACCGAAATGTTTGAAAAAGCCGGAAAATACGAATTCACTGTGCAGGGTCATGCCAATGTGTGGGCTATCGAAATGGGCAGTGAGGAAGAAAACGGCAGCTTTGAGCAGTTTGTTGCCTCCTTTGAAAGCTGCACCCTTCATGGCGACACCCACGATTTTACCTACCTTTCTCCCTCTCAGGGTGAAATGCGCTTTGGCTGGGGCCGTCCTCTCACTGTAAACGGCACGAACCTTCCCCTGAATGGCTATGACCGCTATGATTCCCCCTTCGGGAAGACCCTGCTGGATGCCGCGGAAACGATCGTCTCCTGCAATGGTGAGACCCTTATTCTTGATACCTCGCACAGATAAGCCATCCATAAAAAACCGGAGCCTTCTTCTGATATAGGAGAAGGTTCCGGTTTTTTGACTCTCTTTCCCGCCAGGAACAGCCGTTCAGTACTCATTTTAAAAAACGGGGCAAACTGGGGTCTTCCATAAAACAGTATTAGCCAGAAATTCAGAAAAGGCATCTGCGTGCCGGATTGGTCAATACTGAATTATGGAGGAAAGCACAATGAAATCACTGTTTGAAGAACTTGGCGGCACCTACACCCTGGGCAAAGACGGCATGTACTATCCGAACCTGACGATTGAGGAAACTGATCAGCGCTCCATTGGAAAATGGGGACGGATGCACAGGGAATACCTGAAGGAGCAGTATCCGAGCCTTTATGAACGGCTCATTCTGAATAGGACTTTGGACGGGCATCTCGCCGATGCAAACGAAAGAGCGACCACGATGCTTGAAAGCTTGATCGCGCAGATGGTTAAGCAAGAAGGTGTTTCTGAACAACTCAAGGCTGATCAGCCCATGGTATGGGTAGGCAAGATGAACAGTATTCGCAGTTGAGCCGAAGAGATTGTGATGGAAGAAGTCATCAATACCCTGTAAACAAAGCAGCCGCTGGTATGATCGGGAAGACCATACCGGCGGCTATTTCAGTTTTTTGGTTCACTTTTATACTGAACTGGGATAATAATACAGATAGGTCGATTCTATCTATGCAGGATTATCAGAATGCAGAACGAATAATCACTTTCATAGGCTCCTGTTTTATGGAACTATGTATGTGCCAAACCCGGTTATCCGGGATTTAACGGAAGCGACTTGACTTTTGAAATTCCGTACTATTGGGAGATGTTATTGACGATGCATTTTGGGAACTATATCTGTAAGATCGCTTCCATGGAGGAAATGGAACAGAAGTGGGATTATGAGATTGCTCAGCATTCTGAAAAGAGAAACTGGATTGTCTGGAAAGGCGAAGCGATTGAGAGTGCCCGAACAGGCTTATCCATCCCGTATTACAGTATTCTTGACGGGACCGTGATCTGTGAAGCAACCGCTGTACTGAATCCAGACTTCGGACAGGCCTGCAGAAAAGCAGATTACACGGTTGAACTGTGCGCGTTTCGGACCAATAAGGAATACAGAGGGAAAGGCTATTTCTCAAAACTGATGATCTTCCTGCAGGAAGACCTGAAGAAAAAGGGGTACAGGAAGGCGGTTGTAGGCGTAGAGCCAAAAGAGAAACGCAACCGGGAAATCTATCGTCACTGGGGATTTACGGAGGATTTAGCTACCGGGACAGAGACCTATCCTGATGGAACAGTTATTCAAGTTGAATTCTTAGGGAAGCCACTTTGAACTGAAAGCGTAGCAAGAAATCTCGGAACATATCTTTTCAGTTTAATGTGATAAGAAAGTTGAGGAATAATATGGACAATATAGTTTTCAGAGAAGCGGAAATCGATGATGCTGAGGAAATGATCTCATATCTGAACATCGTTGGCAAAGAATCAGATAATCTCATGCACGGATCTAACGGGTTTAACGTGCCGATCGAAGCAGTAAAGCAGCGCATTCAGTCTTTTCATGACGCAGACAACAGTGTAATTATCATTGCCCTGGCGGGAAAAGAGATCATAGCCCGCGCAGAACTGGCTGGGTACCCCGGATCAAGATTACATCATAATGCCAAGTTTTCGATCTCAGTCAGAAAAGACTATTGGAATAAGAAGATAGGCACAAGGCTCATGGTGGAAATCATAGGATGTGCGAGAAAAATGAATCTTCTGAATATTGAGCTGGAAGTAGTTGCTGATAATAAGGCTGCCATTGTGCTTTACCATAAAATGGGATTTTCTGATGCTGGAGTATACAAAAAGTATTGGCTCGCAAACAACGTCTATAGCGATGCAATCGTTATGCAGAAATGTTTGGATGACTGATGTAAGCTATCTCGGAAGTTTTCTGCCCAAAGGTGACGGATCCTTACCGACGAAGCAGGTTATTATCATGAGGAGGAAAGCGATTCCATGGTATATTATGAAGACGAGAAACTCATCATCCGCAATATGGAAACGGAGGACGCCCGGATTTTTACGGATGAGCTGACAGCCCAGGGATGGCATCCGGATATTGCCGATTATATGTCAAGACTGAAGGATCAGACTGAAGGGAAATGCATTGCCCTGAGCGCTGTATACGAAGGTTGTCCTGCCGGGTATATATATGTATATCTGCATGTGGATGAAGGCCCCTTCAAAGGAAATGGCTGGCCAATCATTGTCGATTTTAACGTGTTGAAGAAATACCAGAGGAGGGGCATCGGAAACAGACTGATGGACGCGGCGGAGCAAGTCGCATGCCGGTATGGAGACACTGTCTGTCTTGGTGTCGGCGTTTGCGACAGCTATGGTACTGCGCAGCGAATGTATGTCAAGCGTGGATATATTCCTGACGGGTCCGGCGTCTGGTATCAGGGCAGGCAATGTGTCCAGTATGAAACGGTCTGCACTGTGGATGACGACCTGATCTTGTTTTTTTCCAAACAGTTGAGAGGTGACTGACAGTGCCCAAAATCATCTTTATTTCTGGCGCATGCGGAAGCGGAAAATCCACATTTACTGATGCCTTGGCCAGGCATCTTGTTCACCAGGATCACAAAATAGTTTATGTCATTCACGGAGACGATTTCCACAGTGGTTTTAGGGAACCAGAAGAGAAGGACGATTTCTTTGTGAACGGGCAGGCTTCGGATCAGTTACTCTGGGAAAGTATCTTGCGATTCAACTGGGATTGTATCATCACCACAGCGCAGAGAGCGCTTCAGGACAACCTGGATGTTGTGATCGATTATGTGATCGAAGATGAACTTCCCCGTGTCCGGGAACTCGCAGAGAAGAACCGGGTACCTCTTTATTATATCGTTCTGACAGCGGACGCGGAAGAAATCGAAAGACGAATTCGTGAACGCGGCGACGTGGACCTGATAGAAAGGGCACTATTTCTTAAAAAGAAGCTGGAAAATATGCCGGAAAACCAAGGACATATATATGATAACACCAGAAAAAAACCGGAAGATGTTATCCGTGATATTAGACTGGAGCAGTATCAGGTTCAATGATCTTCGGTGACTGAAACATGAAAAGGCTTAGCAAGAAAACCCGAGAGCTTTTGGTTTTTCTGACGATCGAATATGATGATTCAAAGGAGATACACATGAACTGGGAGAATTCCTGTGGAGCGGTCGTTTTCACAAGGGAAAACGAGCACATCCTTTTTGCCATTGTGCAAGAACAGTCCGGAGCTTACAGTTTTCCGAAAGGGCATATGGAAAGCAACGAAACAGAAATGGAAACTGCACGTCGGGAGATATTAGAAGAAACAGGTTTGAATCCTGTTTTTCTGCCTGGTTTCAAGGCTGAGGATGAATATGATCTTGCAGAAAAGCCTGGTACACGAAAACGGGTTACTTATTTTCTCGCAGAATATAAAAAACAACCACTCGTCCCCCGGCAGGGAGAAATCCGGAGAATTCAGCTTCTTCCCTACGATGAGGCCCTATCTTGTTTTGAACACGAAGGAACAAAAACTGTTCTGACCAAGGCACAGACATTTCTGACAGAGCAATCAGAAAACGGCTAATGATAAGGAATCTCGGAATCTTGCTTGTTATAATGGAATTCCAGTAATACGGAGCTCCGTATACATGCAAATTGGAGCTGAGAAAAATGGAGAACGACAAGTACAGAAACACAAATGACATAGATGATACTGAATATCGCCGGATGCGGAAATCAGAGGACAGTTCATACAAATATCATGGGACCGATGCTGAAGAAATTGACGAAGCAAAAGCGGACGACGGCTATCCCGAAGTAGTGGAGCACAATGAAAGCGGCAGCGTGTACGATCTGAAAACGGATTTCATTGTGCTGCTGCCTGGTGAGATCATCCGCATTCCGCAGGACAGCAATCTTGCGTGGATGACCATGTTCTACGCCCTGCCCCGGGAACTGGTGGAAAAGCGGCCCGCGTATCTGGATTTACCCCGGAACATCACGCAATTATTGGCCAGTGAAAAGCATATGAAGCTCATCGGAGAGGACGCTTTTCTGGAGCTGGTATGGGACTGTTATGCCTGGGCCATCTGGCAGGCGATCCAGGTGCCGGATGGCAAGGGCGGCTATAAGGAGGTGCCGGGCAGCTGGCAAAACTATTCCGGCGATTTCCCCATCTGGCGGCTCAGCTATGACATCCTCCGTTACTTCCGCATGAGCTATGAAACTGAAATGGAGTGGAGCTTCCAGCGGCTGTTTACCATGCCGAAAAATGCAAGCCTGCCTTGGATGGATTGGCGGCATTTTTCCAATCTCGTTTTCAACCTGACGGATCGCATTGTAGCGCAGCGGAAGCTGCAGCCCATCATTGACGAGGTATGGAACCATCGCCAGCCGGAGGATTACACCGGGTACAACCTCAAGCGGGGTGAATTCCTGCGGAAGTGGAATCACAGCCGGTATTATCAGCATGCCTCCGTGGAGAAACTGCTTGATGATGAAATCGACGTTCCCGATACGCAGATGGCGTTTGACCGGAAGGTGCTGTCAGAGCAGCTGGTGGAGCAATTTGAAGCGACGCTGTCGAAGAAGGATAAAGCGATTTTGGATCTACGGATGAAAGGACGGACACTGCAGGAAATCGCCGACATTGTGGATTATGAAACGCCCAGCGCCGTGAGCAAACGCATCGACCGGATCGCGGAGCAGTATGAAGCGTTCATCAATCCGCTCCCCGAAGGCGCGGAACGAGTAAAACCAGAGAAAAAGCGCTTCTAAAATTTTTCTTATAAAATGTTCAATGATCTGCTATTCTTTATTTCCCCAATGAAGGATGCCGCAGGGACGGTTATCAAACCCGCCCATCAGCACGGACCGGCGGTCAAAGAAACTGCGTCCCTGTGCAAGGCCCAGATCTGGCTCGATGTGACTTGCCCAGTTCACGATCTCGCAGTCATGGCCGCGCCAGGCCTCCATGCGGTTGGGGTGCCAGCTCTTCCGCATATTCTGCCGCGGTGTACCGGTCAGCTTCTGTCGATCAGGGCCTTCCCCCGGTTTTAAGAGTCGCGGCATAGGCGCTGTTCAGCAGCCCCAGCACCGCGGAAAGGATGAACAGAGTCTCGATGCCCAGGCTTTGCCAGATAAATCCCCCGAACAGCGCGATCAGAATGGTGATCAGATGATTCACCGAGATCCCGGTGGAAATGGTGGCCCGGGTTTCCTCCGGACTGTCTGAAATATCCTTCACATACACATTGGAGGCCATGGATGCCAGAGAGATCACCGAATCCAGGATATAATTGACACAGCACACCACGAAGGCCACCGGCATCGGGAAAAGGTGATGAGCAAAGCCATAGAAGAAGCATACGATCACCAGGATCAGGGTGTCGGAGATCATAACGGTACGATAGCCCAACCGGTCGATGATGCTGCCGACCAGCGGCGCCAAAAAATAACAGGCAACAGCCGATAATGCAAAAAGCAGGCTGATCAGGCCGGCATCGGCATGATAGAACCGCACCAGCACATAGGGGCCAAAGGTGAGAAACACCTGCTTGCGTGCTCCGTAGAACACTTCCAGCATATAATATTTGAAGAACTTTTTCCGAAAATAAAAGCGGCTTCCGTTCTTTTCCGGTTTACTGCTGCCCCTGACGAGGAAGGTGATCAGGGCGCCCAGGCCGGTAAGCACCGCCGCAGCGGCGAAGAAGGGGCGGTAGGGCTTCTCCTGGATGAAAAAGAAGAACGCTGCAATGATCACCAGATATCCCACCAGCGTACCCACCTGATACACCGCGCTCTGGTGTCCCAATGCCTTCCCTTCCTGCCCGGAATGGGCATATTCCATCGAAAGTGTGTTCTTCATGCCCATCTGGATGTGATCTCCCAAAGAATAGATACACACCGCCAGGGTGACCAGGGCCTTATCCGCAGGCAGCACCGGCAGCATTGCCATGCCACCCAGCATAATAAGGGACCCCATTCTGAAGATCCATTCTGCCGAGAGAGTATAGAAAGCCGCCAGAATGAACACCAGCAGCAAGCCGGGCAATTCACGGAAAAACTCCGCCACGCCCCGGTCCATTTCATTCATCGTTACGATCTCAGCCAGATAATTATCGATCAAGCCTTTATAGAGCCCATACCCAACCCCCATCACCAGAACGGAGAGCAGAAAAGCACGGAAGCTCGATTCCTTCCGGAACACCTGCTGCAGCCTTTTAAGCACGTCTGCATTCCCCCCTTACCTCATGTGAAACCAGCCTGCAAAAGCATTATATCACGGAAAGCGAAGCTTTTCCATTCATCATGTCATGCCGACCGATCGATCCGCTCTTTGATGTTCCCATTCATCCCCAGGCTGTTTTCATCGCAAAAAACGCACATTTTAAGCATTATCTCCTCTTTCTTCTTTCTCTGCCTGTATAATATCATCGTAACAAGCTCATGAAGGAGGAAAGAAAATGGACTTTGGAAGGTTTCTCACAACATACTGGCCCTGGCTTCTCGGCGGCATCGCACTGCTGATCCTGCTCATCAAGTTCCTGCCCCGCTACAAGATCGCCTCACCGGATACCGCGCTGATCATTTCCGGCCTGATCCGCCGTAATTATAAGGTGCGCAATCCGGACGGGACCGTATCCAGCAAAAAATTTGGCTACCGCATTGTGCGAGGCGGCGCCACCTTCTGGATCCCCGGTTTGGAAAAGATCGACAAGCTGGATCTGTGTCTTACCCAGGTGGACATCAAAACCACTCAGCCCGTGCCCACCAAGGAATACATTTCCGTGATGGTGGACGCAGTTGCCAACATCAAGATCGGCAGTGACGAATTGAGCATCGCCACCGCGGCGGAGCAGCTGCTGCATTACAACGCGGACCAGATCAAATCTCTGGCCAAGGACGTGCTGGAAGGCAACATGCGCGAGATCATCGGCCAAATGACCATTGCCGAGCTGGTGCAGAACCGCGACAAGTTTGCCCAGGAATCCATCAAGGCTGCCACCACCGATATGAGCAATATGGGTCTGGAAATCATCAACCTGACCATCCAGAACTTCAGCGACAAGGACGGCAATGTGGTGGACACCATGGCTGCCCGCAACGTGGCGGAAAAGGAACAGGACAAACGCATCGCCGAGGCCCAAGCCAACAAGGAGAGCCGCTTTGCCGAAATGGAAGCCGAAGCCGAGATCGCCCGGCAAAACCGTGACACCGAGGTTCAGAAGGCCGCCTACAAGCAGGAGACCGAGCAGGCCCGTGCGCGTGCCGAGCAAGCCTACACCATCGAAAAAGAACGCATCCAGAAAACCTATGCCGAGGAGCATGCCAATGCCGAACTGACAAGGCTGGAGCGCGAGACCGAGCTGCAGCGTCAGGCCGTTGCAGTGCGCCGTGAACAATTGAACGTGGAGATTCGCGAAAAAGCCGCCGCGGAAAAGGACCGGATGATCGCCGAGGCAGAAGCTGAAAAATACCGCCGTCAGGCTGAGGCAGACGCGGCCCTGTATCAATCTCAGAAGGAAGCGGAAGCCATCCGCCTCCGCGGTGAAGCCGAGGCTGAAGCCATCCGCCTCAAAGCGGAAGCCATGAAGGAATATGGCCAGGCCGCAATGATGGAAATGGTAACCGACAAGCTGCCCGAGATCGCCCGCGCTGTCAGTGAGCCTCTGAGCAAAACCGACAAGATCATCCTCTTTGGCGAAGGCGGCGCCTCCTCCATGGCACGGGATACCGCCGGCACCATGCTGCAGACCTTTGAAGCCATCAAGGACACCGTAGGCCTGGATATTCCGAAGATGCTGAAGGATGTGACCACCGGCGGGCTCGTAGGCAAAGCCGCAAACGACCCGGAAAACGCTGAAGATTGATAAATAAAGGAGGAGACCCTCATTCAAGACGGCCTCCTCCTCACTTCCGGATGCAACAGCATCACATCCTCAAAATCAAAAAATCTTTACTTGCCAAAGTAAAGATCATGAAGAGATATTCTATTATGATAACATCTGGTTTGATGCGTATACCGTTGCCACCGCCTCCGGTTGTTTTGCTTATCAGAAGGATGACGCATGGTACATTGGCAGGGTAAACGGAGAGAATTCCGGAACAGATATCCTGTTTGGGCCCTGTGGAACGAAGAAGGCTGAATACATGGGAGATGATGTGTGGGCCTTCAGCAGCGGCAGCCAGACCCGGCTGTTCAGCACAAGAACCGGACAGGAGCTCATCGTAGATGGTTATGTGAACGATTTTGAGGACGGGTTTGCGTATTATGAGCAAAACGGCCTGTACGGGTACCTGTCCGCCAGCCTGACCGTCATCGCCCCGCCGCAATTTTCCGACGCAACGGAGTTCCTCGGAAAGTATGCCTTCGTCCTGATGGAAGACGGGTATCATCCCATCAATGAGAAGGGCGAGGTCGATTCCTCTGTATGCTATTCATCGGTTTATGTGTATGAGATGAACAGAAATGATTTCCGGTTCTGCTGTGAAAAGGAAGCAGGCGTATTCATCATCCTGAACGAAGAGCTGGAGCCGATCACGGCGATCCGGGAGGACGATCTCCCGCGGGGTTGACTGTTCTTCATGCCCGTCACCGAACGTTTACCGTGATGTGCCGAAAACGGTTGGTATCCTTTACGCTTCGCTGAATGATAACATATTATATTGGACTGTTTCATCTGCTTTATATCAAAGCATGTCCGGAACATGATGCAAAACCGCCGCTCTGACAAATCAGGGCGGCGGTAAATAATCAGTTATGTTTCTGTATCGTTTATCAGTGGTGTTCCTTGATCAGGCGGTCCCGTTCAGCGCTGATATCCTCATAGAAGAGGGTCTTTGCGGTTTGCTGACGCGGCAGAATAAAGAGGAAGAGGATGCCGCAGGTGAGCACTCCCAGCAGATACCAGCCAGCATAGCTCCAGTTCAGGCAGAACATCTGCCACTTCTTCCACTTCATCAGATCCGTGCTGCCGGTAATGCATTCCTGACTGGTAAAATTCACATTATCACACAGAATGAAGGGGGCACAGATGTAATTGTAGATAATCAGAAGCCCGACGATCTCCAGCGCGATGGACAGGATGAGGATCAGGGGGCTCATCGCCTTTTCGGTAAGCAGATTGAGTGCCGCGACCACGAAATAGACCACTAAACCGATATTCGGGTAAAGGATCATTTTCAGGCTCAATCCGGAGAAGGAACCCACCTTGTTGCGCCTGAATGCCGCCAGATAATCACTCACGCTCAGATCAGAACGCAGCATGTGCAGATAAGCATACGTGAGACCCACTCGGCACGCACCCTCCAGAATGAAGAACAAAATGATGATGGCTACAAATGCCAGGAAAAGCAGTGGCTGGCCCTGTTCAAAGGAACGGACGAAGAAACCGCAGCACACATAGATCCCCGCTCCCAGTATGGCCTTCATAGCCAGATCGATCAGGGTGATCACAGCGCCCTTGCCTTCGCGGCCTTTCATCGCCTGGGCGGCTCTCGCACGGTAAGAGGCGGCTTTGAAAGGTTTGGCCTGCTTATCGATCAAGCTGTCATACTCGCGCAGTCCTTCCAGCTTCTCCCTCACGAAAGTGCCGATATTGAAGCAGGAAAGCACAAAGAGCAATGCATAAAGCGCAAGATACAGCAGATAGATCGCGGAGAAATGGAATTCCGGCAAGGTCATAAAGATGACAACGCCAAACACCGAAATAGCCATTGAAACAAAGGACAGCCAGGCTTCATCCTTTCGCAGCAGATAAAGCAGCGCATACACCGCAACCGCGGCAAGCACCACAGCAGGCACATATTTGAGAGAAAGCACATCCGTCCGGTACGTATCCGGAAGCGGCGTTTCTGCCCGGCGGTTCTCCGTTCGAATAGCCGTGCTCAGTTTATTATCCAGCAGCGTGGTGATCGAAACGCTTTCACGAACGCTGTCCACGATCTTTTTCACCTTGGTGTTGTTTTCCAGGATATCCTCAACCGTCTTTTTCTTATCGAGCGACAGGTTTTTGTTCAGCTTTGTCAGTGCAGTCGCAACGGTGTTGTCATCACTGGAAAGCTGATCCGGCCGCATATCAAACAGCTGCGCAATGGTGCGGTTGGGAGTTTTGCTGCTCTTGGGATCCTCAATGGTCCAGAAGGGAAGGAAAAGCAGCACCGCTGTCATGATCAGCACAAACAGGTTGAGCGTGTTGAAGGTGGCCGGTTCTCCCTTTATGCCCTCAAGCAGCAAACGCACGAAACGAACGATCGCCGTCACCGCGACCAGGCAGGAAAGGCCAAACGCGATCCACCGGCACACCGGAGCATTTGCAAACACACGGTTGGAAATCAGCGTGTAGGCACATACAAAGCCCGCACCCAGCTGAACAAACAGCATGGCTCTGTTCCTGTAAAAATACAGGCTGATAAGCGCGGTCAGAACCGCGATCACAAACATCAGGTCGGGAGAAGCCAGCACAAAATTACCCAGGAACTGTGCGGCAGGCTTTTCTGCGGCATAGGGATTGGTCGCTTCCGTATCCCCCTGGTTCCTTACAGTAAAACTCAAACTCGTTTCTGTAACAGAAGCGGTAAAGGTAATTGCCAGCACGGCAATGAGCAGCACTGCCGCGATCACATTGGCAATGGTATGATCCTTCTGGACATTGGTCAAATTCACTTTATTCGGTCCCGCTTCCTTTTCGGAAGCATTTCCGCAAAGCACGATCCCGCACACACAAGCCGCAGCCAGCAGCAGCGCTGCGGAAATGGCGGCAAAGCGGGGAATGCTGTTGATATCGAACACCGTATTTGCGATCAAGGTATAGAGCAGCAGGCCCACTGAAACAAGACAGACCAGTCCGGGCCATTTTTTGTTTTCAACAAACAGGCAAATGATCAGGCACACAAAAGCCAGTGCCGCGGCAAAGACGGGCGTGAAAATGAACACCCGGTTCACAAAAGGCAGCGTGCCTTCTGCAAGATAAGGATTGCTTCCTTCTGTTTCTCCAATCTTGGCAGGACGAAGAGACACCGAAGTCGTACTCATCGTGACAGGAAGCAAAGTAATGATCAGAACAAGGAAAAGCGCGGCGCATACCATCCTCAGCACCTTCGGCTGATTTTTGATCGGGTGTTTCTTCATATCAAGAAGCAGCCCGAAAGCGCCTCCAAGCAGCAGGACCAGGCTGAGAATCATCAGCACGCCCCGGATAGAACCGCCTGCACGAAGAGGCAGATCCGCGATCAGGGCCGCCACACCCACTGCGCCGGTCACAGCAAAGCAAAGAGAGGGGATCGACTTTTTGAAAAAGATGCCCACAAAAACGAGCGAAAGGATGCCGCACACCGCCAGCACGATCACCGGCGTCGCATACTCGCTGTCGCTGGGCATGACCTCCGGGAAGGTCCCGCCCAGTTCTCCGATCAGAGCCTTTGAATTAAGCGGCCACCACAGATAATCGGAGATACTGGCCGTACTTTGAACAGCTTCATTTTCCGGTAATGCCGCATCCGCAGTATAGTGAAAATAGGGAACGAACAGCAGGCAGATAAACGCAACGATCACTGCCGCTCCGATCAGATTTGACATAATCCGAATCTTAGGTTTCATGATTTGAACTCCTCTCATTCCACTATACCGGAAGGGACACCGGGATAAAAGGGGCTGCTGCACCGCAGCAGCCCCTGCCAGAGTTTACTTGTCAGGCTTCACGCCGGGCAGAACATGCTCCGCTTTCAAGTAAGAAATTACTTGTTGCCGGGGAAGGTTCCGCGATAGTTGCCAGCCTTGTAGGCTTCGCGCTGTTCTTCCATGATCTTGTCGGCGCCGGCATTCAGAGTGTCAGCGATCGCAGCATCATACACAGCGTCAAACTGATCGGCGGGGCAGGTGACGACGTCAGTCAGGAACTTGGCCTGCTTATTCTTCACAGAAGCGCCGAAGTCGGTGGAAGCATTGATGGTCACGGTGAAGCTGTTCTGAGTCCAGGGATCGGTGTTGGCGTCCACATAGGACTGAGCGATATCATCAGCGAAGCGAGCTTCGAAGGCCAGAGCCAGACCCTTCGCATTCAGTTCCTCAGAGCCATAGTACAGGCCGTTGGAAATGAAGCAAATGTCGCCGGCATGCATCTTGTACTCGTCAGCCACGTTATCGGCGGACTGCACGTCGCAGGGGATACCGTCTTCGGTGGTGCTCAGGTAGTTGATGCCTTCAATACCGTTCTGCATGAAGAACATGTTCTCGGGCTGAGCCATCCAATCCATGTACTTGATCGCGGCGGCGGCCACTTCTTCACTGGCGGTCTTGGGGATGATGATGCTCAGACCGTTGGCAGCGTACACAGAGTGCAGGGTCTTGTTAAGAGACTTGTTGAGGAAGGGGTTGACAGACACCCACTGAGCGCCTTCAACAGCCTTTTCCATTTCGATTTCGTAGTTCTTATCAGTGCGCCAGGGCTGATCAGGCTGCATGGTGAAGTAGCCATAGAAGCCGTTGACCAGGTAGTTGTCCTGTTCATCGTTGTTGTCGATGAAGAAGTTCTCATACAGCAGGCCTTCGTTCCACAGCTGGTTCAGCCAGCGATAGCCTTCCTTGGAGCCGGGCAGCATCTCGTGCAGTTCCACAGCAGCGAACCAGTCTTCTTCGGTGACCTGATCGAAATCGATGAAGGCATCGATGATGCGGCTGATGTTGTACAGGGGGTTGGATTCATACAGGTCGATGTGCATGGGAACAGTCTGAGCACCGCCCAGGTTCGCGGCCTTGGCAGCACGGAGATACTCAGTGAAGCTCTCGATGTCGGTGGGCTTTTCCATGTTGAGGGCCTTCAGCCAGTCAGCACGGATGAAGTTGCCAACGTCAGCAACGTTCAGACGGCGGGCAGGGATGAACCACTGTTCGGGAGTGCCGTCGCCGTTGAAGTCCTTCTGACCGAAGGGCATCAGGGTTTCAGCTCCCAGGAATTCGACCAGACCCTGGCCATATTCGGCGAGGAGGTCATCCAGCTGCCAGATGCTGCCTTCAGAGATCGCCTGGTTGATGAAGTCTCCGTTGTAGGTGAGGCACAGGTCGGGAGCGTTGTTGGCAGCAAACATCTGCACAAGCACGTCGCCCTCGTCCCAGCGGGATACGGGCACATACACCAGTTTGATGTGGTTGGGATCACCGAAGTTTTCCTGGGCATAGCGGAGCTGCATGCAGTCTTCCACATTAAAGCCGGCAACGGAGCGGTCATACGCCTCCACACGCAGGGTGAGCCAATCGTCTTCTTCGGCGACGGCGAAGGCAGTCATGGTGCTGAGCATGATGGCCGCCAACAACAGGGCTAACAGTTTCTTCATGGTTGTCTCTCCTTTTTTTATTTTATCGCATTTCTGCGATAAGAATCTGTTCATGGTTCCGGCATTCCGTCAGGGATTGGAGGTAAATCGAGATTTAACACGCAACAGACGGCGGAAAAGGCATCTTCAGCGTTGCCGCCGGATAAATCAATGTTTCTTTAACCCTTGACCGCGCCAATGGTGACGCCGCTCACAAAATAGCGCTGCACGAAGGGATACACCACCAGGATCGGCACCGTGGCAAAAATGATGGTAGCATACTTGACCGATTCAGATACGGCATTCGCCGCCTGCATGGAACCGCCTTCGGCATTCGCCGTATCGATCGCCTTGGTGGCGCCGTTGATGGCGTTATAGAGCTTGAGCTGTAGAGGCTGCAGGCTTCTGTCCTGAATGTAATACAGGGCGTCCTGGAAGCTGTTCCATTTTCCCACCGCGTAGAAAAGCGTCAGAGTGGCAATGGAAGCCAGCGACAGGGGAAGATACACCCGCACCAGGATCTGGAAGTCATTGGCGCCGTCAATGGTGGCCGCCTCTTCCAATTCACCCGGCAGGGAGGTGAAAAAGCTCTTCATAATGATCATGTTGTAGGTGGAGAGCATGCCGGGCAGGATCAGCGCCCAGGCGGTATTCATCAGGCCCAGATCATTGATGTTCTGATAAATGGGGATGATGCCGCCGGAAAAATACATGGTGAACAGCGCGAGGAAATTGAAGAACTTTCTTCCCTTCATGCGCTGCTTGGTAAGCGGATAGGCCATCAGGATGGTCAGGATCATCGCGAAAGCGGTGTAAGCCAGGGTGATCACCACGGTGTAGCCCAGGCTGCTGACCATTTCATCATTCTTGAGCAGGAATTTGTAGGTCTCCGTCGTGAATTCCACCGGCCAGAGCGTGACCTTGCCCTGAATGATCGCGGATTTGGAGCTGAGGGACAGCGCCAGGATGTTGATAAAGGGCAGCACGCAGGTCAGGGACAAAAGCATCACGATCACGACCAGAATGATCTGACCGGGATTCCAGATGGATTTCTTGCGGGTGCTCACCCCGCGGCGGCCCATGCCGGCCTCGCTTTTTGCTTGATTTACGGTACTCATCTGCTCTCCCCTCCTCACCAGATGCCTTCTTCACCGATACGCTTGGTGATGAAGTTGGCAGTTGTGATCATGATCAGGCCCACAACAGACTGGAAGAGACCAATGGCCGTGGCGCGGGCAAAGTTACCGGCGCCGGCGGAGGGGAAGGATACGTCACGCACGTAGGTGGACAGCACCTGAGCATAATCCAGCACCTTGGGATTTCGCAGCACGTAGGGCTTATCAAAGCCGATGTTCATCATCTGACCCACGTTGAGGATCAGAAGCACCACGATGGTGGAACGGATGCCGGGCAGGGTCACATGCCAGATCTGCTGCCATTTGTTGGCGCCGTCGATCTTGGCGGCCTCAAACAATTCCATATTGATGCCGGTGATGGCGGACAGATACAGAATGGTGCCCCAGCCCATCGACTGCCACACACCCACCACGGTGTAAAGCACCGTCCAGTGAGTCGGCTCGGTCAGGAACGGAATGTTCTGCTTGATCCATCCCATATTGAGCAAAAGAGAATTGATCACGCCGCTGGTGGGAGAGAAGATCTGCAGCACCATACCGCCGATAATGATCCACGACAGAAAGTGGGGAAGATACAGCAGCGTCTGCGATACACGCTTGATTCCGGCGGAACGGATCTCGTTGAGCATGATCGCCAGCACGATGGGAATGGGGAAGCCTGCGATCAAACCCAGAAAGTTAAGCCAAAGCGTGTTCCACAGGGAAGGCCAGAAATCACCGTTGGCCCGCATGATGAATTCAAAGTTAGCCAGTCCGTTCCAGGCCCGGGATTCACCCGGTTTCAAAGTGATGCGGTTCTCCTGGAAAGCCATGATGATGCCCGTCATGGGCTTATAGCAGAAAATAATATAGAATGCAACAGGGAGGATCAGCATCACATACAGACGCCAGTCACGGAACAGTGCTTTTTTAAGCTCTCCTTCCCGTGCGGGTTTTACATTTTGCAAGCCGACACGCCCCTTTCTCGAACTAAGCGTTTTTTCATTCTCTTTTCTATAATAGAAAAAAGGGGATAATTCATACCTCTGTTACCATTATATATGCAAGATGCATCTACTTCTATGCAAATTTTGTTATTTACTATGCTGATTCTGCTTACTGTGTCTTCTCCTCTGCGGAACGGTTGCATCGGAAAAGAAATCATGCTATTCTTGATCCGATCAAAGGGAGGCGCCTATGATGAATCCTCTTTATACCGGCCCGGAGCGGATGCTTCGGGACATCACCAATTTCATTTTTATCGAAGATCCTCCTCAGGAAAGCGACATCATTTTCATTCCCGGCGCCATGACTCCGGAACATGCAGAACGGGCGGCGGAATTGTACCGGCAGCATTATGCCCCGTATGTATTGCCTTCCGGCCGCTTCAGCATCACTCTGAGCCATCCAGCTCCGCTTTCAGAGCGGGGAAGGACGCTTTATCCGGGGGAATACAAAACCGAATGGGATTTTCTCCGCACCGTGCTTCTATTGAGCGGTGTGCCGGAGCAGGCGGTGTTAAAAGAAGATCAGGCAACCTACACCTGGGAAAACGCCCGGTTTTCCAGGCAGGTGACCGATCAAATGGGCATGTGTGTGAAAAAGGCCCTGCTGTGTGTAAAGCCCTATCATGCAAGAAGGGCCCTCCTGTACTATCAAACCGCTTTTCCGGAAGCGGAGATACGGGTGTGCCCGGCAGGGAATTCCCCGATCACCAAGGATAACTGGCACCACACCAAACCGGGACGCGACAAGGTGCTGGGCGAAGTGCGCCGGATGGGAGATCAGACCCGTCTGCAGCTGGAGCTGCTGCTTCAACTAATGCAGCAGGAAGAAGAACCGTGATCGTCTCCTTTTCCAAATAAACAGAGCTTCCCTCACTGCATATCCGATGATATGCAGCGCAAAGAAGCTCTGTTTCAGTTCACGGCTTTTTTATTACTTTCCTTCAGAGAGCACAAAGAAATCCTCTCCGGGCAAGGCTCCGCCTACGGAAGCGGGATTTCCGTCAAAAAGCACCCGGATCATCGGGGTAAGCCGAAGCTTCATTTCCTTTCCGGTAAGAAAAGTGAGGGCACAGGAGGGCAGAGCCTTCCTGGCTACGGCTTCGGAAGGAAGAATACCCGCTTCCGCGATCTCCTTCGCCGCGGTATCGGGTTCAGACAAGGCAAAGCTCACGCTGTTTTCCAGCCTGTCCATAAAGGCCGCTGTCTGTTCGGGATGCGATTCAAGAAATTCCGTACGCACGATCACCGTGCTCATATACAGACCGGCGCCGGGCTGACCCGCCATTTCCGCCGCCTCTTCAAACAACTCCGAAAGGCTGAGCGCCGTGCGGAAAGACGGGTCCTTTGTAAGCAGGGTGGTCGCGTGAGGTTCCGGCAGCAAAACCAGGTCCTCCCTCCCGGACACTGCCAGCGAAACCACCTCGCTCTGCTCGGAGGACCAGCTTACGTCGGCATTCACCCCGTTTTCATTCAGAATGAACGAGAACACATACTGCGGTGCAGCTCCCTGCCCTGCCGACAGGATACGTTTTCCTTCAAGATCCTGCAGCGAATGCACTGTATCGCCTCTCTCCAGCACATACAGCATGCCCCCGGTGATCACGCTCAGGGCTTTCACCCCTCCCTTGGTTTTGTTATACAGCACACAGGCCAGATTGGTGGGCACCGCGGCAATATCGATTTTCCCCGCAATGAGCTGACCGGTCAGCTCATCCGGCGCACCCGCCAGGATAAACTCATAGCCCTCTTCCTTTTCCGCGATCATATGGGCAAAGGCCATGCCGGTGGGGCCCTTCAGGGCAGCGATCCTCACAGGCTCTTCTGCCAGAGCCGGCACCGCGGTAAAAAGATACATCATCAAAACGCACAGCGCAAACAGGCGGATCCTTCCGCCTAAAATCCTTCTATTCATGATCCGATCCTCCACTATTTCGTTTTTCCTTTGTTACGGCGCTTCTGACCGTCACTCCGGCAATGTTGCCAAGCTTGCCGGTCATCGCACCCAGTTCTTTCATATCGCCCCGCACCAGAACACCGATCACACCGATACCGTTCTCGTGATCCGGCACCCCGATCCGGCCAATGATCTGTTCTCCAAATTCAGAAAGCACCCGGTTCACTGCCGGCGCACTGTTCCTGTCGTCAATAACGATGCCGACAAAGCCGATCCGCTCATCCATCACAGATTCCTCCCCGTCCACAGCGGACAAATGAAAACAGACAGGCGCAAAAAGCTATGCCCCGTCCGTCAGCATGGTCATATAGATCCCTCCTTTCACCCTCGGGCAGGACTGATCCATCCCTCAGGGAAAACCGTTGCGCCGTTTCTCTTCGCCCTCATGCAAGGCACTCGGGTCTGATCCCCCGGCAGGATGATCTTACTCCTTTCGCAGAATACTGTCAACCGGGATCAAAATAGGGTAGAGGGAGGGTGTTAACCCTCGCCCCTCCCGTTGCACCGTACGTACCGGTCAGGTATACGGCGCTACATCGTAACATGGTTTCAAGTATTTCTCAGGTAATAAGCGAGAGGATCGACCAGTCCTGGTCGGTTC
>JAZLIA010000090.1:0-4774 GCA_045617125.1 Clostridia bacterium
GCCCCTAAATGCAAGAAAAAGGCGGTGTAAAACGAGAAAAAACTCGTCTTGCACCACCGAAAAGCCATAATATAGAGCAATAATCCATAACGAGGAGCCACCGTTCCTCATTGCATAGTGTATGTATTTGGGAAATCTTTAATGAAAACTGTGTTTTCGTGCTGAGAATCCCATATATTACAAAGCCTGACCACTCATCATATGATCAGGCTTTTTGTTGTGCAACAGGTGATGCTGCATTATTCTCCCGATTCCCTTCGGGGTTATATCATCTTTCTGAAGCAGATGATCCGGTTTTCTTCCATAAACCCGATACTCAAATGAAAATGCAGGGAATCAGTGTTCGTCAGTTCACAATCGCTTGCAAATTCCGTGCATCCCTTCTCTTTTGCCCAGCATTCGCATTCCCGGCACAGCGTGCGGGCAACGCCCTGCGTTCTGAACGCCTCGCAGACAAAAATGCCCTCAAGATATCCCACCGGGCTTGTTTCACAGCCCTCCACGTAATCATGCCTCAGGCAGCAGAGCGCCGCGCCGATCGGCTTTCCATTCCGATATTCAGCAAAAACGGCGGATTCCGCTCCGCCAATATATGCTTCCAGGATCTTTGTCAATTCTTCAGCGGGGTGCTCCGGCCAAAGCTGCTTTACTAAAGGAGTCAATTCCACGATCTGTTCTATCCCTGCACGCATGCTGCCCTCCCTGATCCTGGCGGGCTCCTTCTTTGATCCCGGCGCCATCAACCAAGTCTGCACTCCATCTGGATATCATAAGGTTCATTTTCCACGCAGGACGGGATCGGACGCTCACTTGGCACAAAGCCTATGGCCCTGTACGCACGGATGGTTTCTTCAGCGGAGCAGCAGGATGCATACAGCGCCTCCGCCCCGCAGCCCCTTGCATAATCTGAAGCAGCCTTTATCAGCCGCCGACCGATCCCCTGCCGCCTGTGTTCACGGGAAACATGAAAGCTGTCGATGATCAGGCGGTCTTCATTCAGTTCAGGGATCAGCATGATCTCTCCGATAACCGTATCCCCGTCAAACGCGCAGAAGGTGATATATCTGCCCGAAAGGATCTCTGCCGCTTTTTCGCGTTTCCGTTCGGAAGACCATTCTTCACAAAAAGGCACCTTTTTCAAAACCAGCTTTCCGTTTTCCATGCGGTAAACGTTTTGAACCTCCTGGTATCGGTCAAACGAATCCATGGCGGTTTCGGAAAAATTGCTGCTGTCTGCCTGCCTGATCTCGATCATATTTCCTGCTAAACTCCTGTTTCATGGGGTCCCTTTTTTCAAAAATCACCGGAAACCGGATCATATTATCGGAAAAGCTGATACGGGATCCCTTTTTCCTCAAAGCATTCCGTGAACATCCGGGGAGAAACGCTCTCATCAAAGGTGGGCGCGTAGGTTTTTCCGACCATCTCATATTTTGCCCCGGCCGCCCGCTGATAGGGCAGCAGATCCACCCGCACAAGCTTTGGAGCCTGCCCAACAAGATCGGCAGCAAACTCAAAATGCTCCCGAATGTCGTTTACCCCGGGAATGACCGGCAGACGCAGAATAAACGGCGTGCTGCCCTCACAAAGCATTTTTGCATGGCGAAGCAAAAGAGCATGATCCGCTCCGGTATATCTTTTCAGCTTCTCGGGGTCGGAACATTTCCAATCCATCATCACAAGGTCGCAGGTGTTCATCGCGGAAAGAAACACCTCGTCCGATACTGCTCCGCTGGTTTCCACTGCCCGGTGAACGTGATGAAGCTGCTCCATCACTTCTTTCACAAAAGGCCACTGAAGCAGCGGTTCTCCCCCGGAAAAGGTAACGCCCCCGCCGGACAAATCATACACATCCCGGTCCTTTTCAAGACGCTCAGCCAGATCCCGGGCCTCCCAGCATGTGCCAATGATCTTTCGGAAGCTGCCCCGGCACACCGGCACGCACTTCCCGCAGGCAACACACTTGTCAGGGCTGGGGCACACCTTTTCACAGGCGCCGCAATGCACACAGGCCGCCCGGCTCACCATCAGCTGCGGCTGCACGCTCAGCCCTTCCGGGTTGTGACACCATTCGCACCTGAGCGGGCAGCCCTTCATGAACACCGTCGTGCGGATCCCCGGCCCGTCAAATACGGCAAATTCCTTGATGTCAAAAACGATCCCTTTACTCATGGTCGATTTCTTTACACCAACAGCTCCGCGCGGCGGATGATATGATCCTGATAGCACTTATCCAGCTCCACAAAGTAGCCGCTCCAGCCCCAAACGCGCACGATCAGGTTGCGGTAGTTTTCAGGATGCTTCTGGGCATCCAGCATCCGGTCGCGGTTGACGGTGTTGAGCTGCAGCTGATGCCCTCCCCGAAGCACGAACAAGCGCACCAGCTGGGCCACCTTGGTGATGGACTCCTCCTGCGTGAATACGCTTTCGGAAAACTCAATGGTAAGCGGGCCGCCATTGATGGTCTTTTTCAGATCCGGTTTCGTGAAGGATTTCACCAGCGAAACCGGACCATTCAGGCGTATGTTCAGAGACGGCGCGTAATTCGCCGGCAAAGGCACGCCCGCTTCCCGGCCGTCCGCAGTAGCCCCCAGCTCGTTTGCGTGGAAAATGTAATACATCGCGCTGCCGGTGCCTGCCCGGATGATGCCGCCCCGCTCGTTCCTTAACCCCTTCACGCTTTCCGCAAAGGTATCCAGCAGCCAGCAGGCATATTTGTCAACCGTGTCCTCATCGTTGCCCATTTTGGGGCAGTGGTTTTTGAGCAGCTCCCGCAGCTCCTCATATCCTTCAAAATTATGCTTCAGGGCATCAAGCAGGGTGTCCGGTTTCACGCTTCCGTTAAACACCGCACTTTCCACCGCTGACAGCATATCCGCCGCCGGGGCAAGCCCGGTGCCGTGGAAACCCCAGTTGTTATAGGTGCAGCCCAGGGAAACATCCTTCCCTTCCTCCACACAGCCGTCAAAGAACAGGGAAAGGAAAGGAGAGGGGATCACATACAGGTTCCGGCAGGCTGCCGCAGTCTCCCTCACCCGGCAGAAAATGTCGCTGCGGATAAGTTCCTTCAGTTCCTCCATGCTTCGGCAGTTCCTGAGCCTTTCGCGGATGACCCCGTCCACCGTGTTGGCGAAGGGAAGTGCGCCGATATTGGGAATCTCCATGCCGCGGGCAGGAATGATGAATTCCCAGCAGGCTGCCATCGCATAGTTGCGGGCATCCTTTTCCGCATAGCCCAGTTCCATTAAAGCCGGGATCGCCACGTCATCATTTTCATACTGGGGAAAGCCCAGTCCCAGCTTTGTCAGCTGCGTTCCAAGCTCATACACCCAAAGGGGCGTATCCTTATTGACCCGCAGGTTGATCTTGGGATCAATCAGCCTCAGCTCCGCCGAAGCCCTGAGGCACATCTGAGACAACCGGTTGAAGCCATCCTTTCCATCAGGCGTCATGCCGCCCAGCACGATGCTCTGTCCGTTATCCCCCTGCTGCATGCCGGGATAAAGATCGCTGTCCCGATTGCAGGAAAGGAAGAAAGCCTCCAGCAGTTCAAAGGCGCTTTCCTCCGTTTCAGTTCCTTCCTTCAGATCCTGTTCCAGATAAGGCAGCATATACTGGTCAAAGCGTCCCAGCGTGTTATGATAATCGCCTTCGACCCAGAAGGAATAATGGAGGATGCGCAGCGACTGCAGCGCTTCACGGAAGGAACGTGCGCCGCAGGCAGGCACATGTGCCAGCGTGTCGGCCAAAGCGATATTGCCTTCAGCGCGGGCAGCGGCTTCATAGCGCACGGTCAGATCCAGCACGGCGTCAATGGACAGTGCAACGGCCCGATGGAAAACAGATGAGCCAAGACGTGATTTGACGGCAAGCAGGCCATTTTCCAACACATCCGCAAAGACCGGCGTAATGTTGCTGACGTTGCCTGCTTCGTGGATATAATGTTCACTTTTGATCTTATCCCATTCGGCGTCGGTATAAATCATGGGAAGGCTTGGAATCGTGCGCGTAAAGGCAATCATTTCATGGGGGAACAGCACGGGCGTTTCAGCGCGCATAGCGCATTCAAAGCGCTTGGCTGTGCGCATTACGTCGGCCATGCCGGGTACACGGTAGTTGTCCTCGATCTTTTCCGGGACGGGACGGCGCATCGCATGATGCTTTTTGTCCCACATATATGCTTTCAGAGCGCTGATCCGTTCAGTCATTGTTTGGTTCCTCCTTTAATATACCATTTTGTTTGAAAATTGATACAAACGTGAGGATTATCCGTGATTCTTCAATCCGGTCATTTCACCGGCAATCGACATCTGCTCACAGATTTTCTCCAGCATTTCGTCAGGCATATGCGCCTGACCGGAAGCCAGTACGTTTTCCAGTGCTGCGTCCAATATTGCGGCTTCGCCGGGCAGCGAAAGTGCATGGTGCAGCAGCGCGGATACCGCGCTGACACAGCCGGGCACGTTCGGCTTGATGCTGGAGATAAGCGGCGCGAAAACGGGTACAGATTCAGGTGCGTAATCATAGATAAAATCTGAGCAGGGGAAGACCGTTTCGGCGCCTGCCGACAGGATGTTGCCCGCGTAGGGCGGTACAAGCAGTACACCGAGCGACTGCGGTGCGCTGATGATGCGGCGCACGGCCTCCGGCGCATCAAGCATGGCAGGGAGCGCAGAACGCAGCGAAAGAATACTGTCCCACAGCGCTTTGGTGCG
This sequence comes from Clostridia bacterium, assembly GCA_045617125.1. Classification (GTDB taxonomy): domain Bacteria; phylum Bacillota; class Clostridia; order Christensenellales; family Aristaeellaceae; genus ZC3RG03. The sequence continues at coordinate 4,716 of JAZLIA010000090.1, forward strand.
TCCGTTCGGCGGTACGGCATACAGCGGAAGTTCGGAAGCGGCAGCGAAATCACTGACGG
>JAZLIA010000091.1:0-25740 GCA_045617125.1 Clostridia bacterium
CAGAGAATGCAGTGTCACCCTGGATACGTCCTGCCCGTCTATCAGCACTCTGCCGCTGTCCAGGTCATAAAAGCGGGAAATCAGGTTCACAATGGTGCTCTTGCCCGCTCCGGTGGGACCTACCAGCGCAACGCTCTCGCCGGGTTTCACTGAGAAGGAAACATTGTGCAGTACCGGCTTGCCGGGTTCATAAGAGAAGCAGACGTTTTCAAATGTTACTTCTCCCCTGATATCCCGGATGGGTTCCGCCCCCTCTGCATCCTTGATCGTAACCGGTTCATCCAGCGTTTCGAAGATGCGTTCCAGATAGGCCATGTTGTTGATAAAGTTATTGAAAATATTACCCAGGTTCATAATGGGCTGCCAGAAGCGGCTGGCATAGCTGGCCATTGATACGATCACACCCAGGGTTTTTCCTGCTCCGGTCGAAGAAGCCCCAAACAGGATCAGACCGGCAATAAAGATCGCTGCACGGATCAAAACTGCGATCGTGTCAATACCCGGCCACACGAGGTTTGAATATTTCACCGCGGTCATCCAGGTTTTCCGGTAATTCTCAGAAAGGCCTTCGAAAATCTCCGCATTCTCATCCTCACGGGCGAAGATCTGCGTCACCTTGGCGCCGGAGATGTTTTCCTGCAGATAGGCATTCAGGTTGGAGCTCTTGTTGCTCACTGCCTGCCAGGCTTTGCGCTGCTTTGACTTGATCCACATCAGGAACACCGCCAGCACAGGCACACCGCACAGGATCACGAGCGAAAGCTCCACATCCACCGCAAACATGAACGCGATGATGAACACCAGGTTGAAGATCTCCAGCACCAGGTTGATCAGCCCATTGGTAAGCATATCGCTTACCGAGTTCACATAATTGACCACGCGGATCAGGATCTTTCCGTGAGGCCGGTCATCGTAATACTGGAAGGGCAAATCCTGAAGATGAGAGAACAGATCCTTGCGGATGTCATAAATGATCTGCTGGCTCACGCGGATCATGATCTTGCTTCTGAACAGGGCGAACACAACAGAGACCACATATGTCAAAGCCATCAGTGCCGCCAGGATCAGCAGATACCCGGTCTTTCCGCCGGGAATCGCATCATCCAGTGCGTTTTTCATGATGATGGGATCAAACAGCGCTGTAATGCCCGCCGCAGCGCTCAGCAGCAGCGCCACGATCATTTTGGTTTTATATTTACGGATATAGACCCAGCTGCGTTTCAAATGCGTGATATCAAAGGGCGTTTCCAGAACCTCGTCCTGTTTATAGGTATTTTTTCTCTTGGCCATACGGGTCACGCCTCCTTTCCTGCCGGGGCCGCGGTGCGCCGGATCAGTTCCTCCAGCTCCCGGTCCAGGCCGGTCTGCAGTTTGACCAGCTCATAGTAGTATCCCTTCCTGCGGATCAGTTCTTCATGGGTGCCGCTTTCCGTGATCCTGCCATCCTGCATGATCAGGATCATATCGGCATTGCGGGTGGTGGAGATACGCTGGGCAATGATCAGCTTGGTGCAGGGGAAATCCAGATTTCTCAGTCCCTCCTGGATCTCCTTTTCCGTTTCCATATCTACCGCGGAAGTGGTATCATCCAAAATCAGCACGCTTGGACGCACCGCAAGAGCTCTTGCCAGAGAAATGCGCTGCTTTTGACCGCCCGAAAGGCCGGTTCCGCGCTCACCGATAATGGTTTCATACTTTTCCGGCAGATGACTGATGAAATGATCCGCCGCTGAGATCCTGGCATAGCGTTCCACCTGATCGTTTTTCATATCGGAATCACCGTAGGCGATGTTATCGCCGATGGTGTCGGAATAGAGCAGCACATCCTGTGTGGCCAGGCCGATCGCCCGGCGAAGATTCTTGAGCGGCAGGGTCTTTACATCAATGCCGTCCAGAAGCACCTGCCCCTCGTTCGGGTCAAAGAAACGGGGGATCATGTTGATCAGGCTGGTCTTTCCGCAGCCGGTCTCTCCCATGATGGCAATGGTCTGCCCCGGTTCTGCTGTGAAGCTCACGTCTTTCAACACCGGATAGGTCCCATCCGGGTAGGTGAAGGAGACATTCTTGAATTCGACCCGGCCCTTAAAGCGTTCCGGGCACAAAGAAGCCTTCTCGGGATCGCGTATCGAGGGTTCCTCGTACCAGATCTCCATGATCTTATCCGCAGCGGCACTGAAACGCTGAAACTCGTTCATAATGTTTCCGAGCTGACGCATGGGATTGCTGATAGCCCAGATCAGACCGGAGAAGGAGATATATTCGCCCATCGTGAGGCGGCCGGAGATGATGAACAATCCGCCCACGATCAGCAGGATGATCGGCAGCAGGTTCGCACAGCTCTCAATATAAGGGAAGAACTTCAGCCACGTCATGCTGGTATCGCAGGCCGTGTTCTCGTAATCCTCATTGATCTGGTCAAACTTTTCCTTTTCATACTCTTCTCTGGCAAAGGCTCGCACCACCCGGTTGCCGGAAATGTTCTCCTGTGCCACAGTGTTCATGAAGGAAAACTTTTCGCGCAGCAGAATATGCTTGGACTTTACCTGAAGCCTGAACCTGTAGACCAGCAGGAATATGACCGGCGCCAGGACCACAATGGACAAGGCCAGAAGTGGATCCATGATAAAAAAGTAAACAAAAGTGGAAAGGAAAAGAGAAAGGCTTTCCACGATCGCACGGCATACCCACGCGATCATGTGCCTCACGGCATTGAGGTCGCCGGTCAGGCGCGTCATCAGGTCACCGGTGCGATATGTGGAATAGAAGGACATGTCCTGATGTTGGATCTTGTCAAACAGCACATTGCGTATGCGCATCTGAGATGTCTGCGATACATGCTCAAAGCCCAGACAATCCAGATACACGATGATCACCCGTACCACTGTGATCAGAATCATCAGCATAATCAAGCGGTAGAACAGGTCGGTATGCTGCACCAGGTTTTCATGCGCCTGCTCGCCGGAAAGAAAAAGATCGGTAATCTTTCCGGAAAAGTAGGGAACCGTGAGCTGCAGCACATTGTATACGATCGCGCCCAGCAGAGAAAGAATAAAGACCACCCTTCCTCCCTGCATGTTCTGCCAGAGAAAAGCGATCTTTCCCGGTTTTACCGTTTTTCCGTTTCTGTCGTGTTTCATCACGGACCTCCGCAAGTGTAAACTGAACTCGGAAATACACAAAAACTTAATGTTTTTGCCGTGAAAAGATTATAGCATTTGAAACGGATGTGTTATATAATAAACAATACAATAAATCGTAAAAATCATCCATGAGGAAAACGACATGAACCAGAACTACGAACCATCCAATCCCCTGAGTATGCCCTTTGAATGCTTCCGCTACAACTCGGAAACGCATATTTTTCCAATTCACAGCCATTGGCATTATTTTGCCGAGTTGCTTCTGGTAAAAAGTGGAACCGCTCTGGTCACCGTGAATGATGACCTTCAGATTTCGGTGAACAGCGGCTGCATGTATTTCATCTGTCCCCAGGTGACCCATGCGATCTCCTGTTCCAAAAACGAGCACATCAGCTACGATGTGATCAAGATGGATATAAACCAGCTCGAATCCACCCCTCCCTATGCCCCGGATATCAAAAGCATCCTGATGGATGGAAGCCAGAAAAATCTTCCCATGCTGTTTGACAAAGCCACTGTACAAAGCATGGGGATAGACCGGTTGGTAACAGAGTGTCTGCGTGAATACCGGGAACGCAACTACGGTTACGATCTGGTGATTCGCGCCATGCTTTATCAGATCACCACTCAGATCATCCGCCAGTGGATGAAAAACGGCTTCACCATCCGCTGCTGTGTGTACCAAAGCGATCTTTTCTCTTCTGTTGACAGCATCACCAGCTACATTGACAAACACATCCGGGAAGGCCTGCAGGTGGAGGAGCTTGCCGCGCACTGCGGTATGAGCTACTCCGGTTTTTCCAAAAAATTCAAGGAGCTTTACGGCATCTCCTGCAAGGAATACATCTGCCGCGTCCGTATCGCCAAGGTAGAGCATTACCTGCGCTTCACGAATGAAGACCTCACCTTCGTCAGTCAGGAAACCGGCTATTCCGACTGCAGCCACATGATCAAGGAATTCAAACTGATAAACGGCATCACACCGGGACGATACCGCCGGGCATGCCGCCTGGAAAACGGAACAGATGCAGACGAAGCCTGATTTTTCCCTGCACTGCAAAAAAATCATATTTTCCGGTCATGTTTTGACCGGATAAAACATGAAAGGAAGCAGCATGAAAAAGCACATCTCAAAAATCGTAATTTTCGTCATTTGCCTTGCGCTTGCGATGGTTTCCGCAGCCCTGGCGGACACATCCGACCCCTTCTATACCGCTGATTTTTCCGAGAACTCTGACGGTTGGTGTGCCCGCAGCATGGGAGGGGCACGCCTGGGGGCAACCGGCGGAAGACTGCTGATCACCAAACGCATGGGAGACTGGAGCGGTCCCGCCCGTGAATTTGACCTTAAAGCCGGTCAAAAGTACTGGCTGTGTGCCGATGTGATGCATCTGATAAATGAAAGCGTCACCTTCCGCATCACTCTGGCACAGGATCTGCATTCCGCTGAAAGCCTGGAACTGGGCACCGGGGTCGTTTCTTCCGGCAGCCGCGGCATCATCTACGGCACCTTCACCCCGAAAACGGACGGAACCGTGCTCCTGGCGGTGGAAACCGTTTCCCAGCCCACGAAGGATTTCTACCTTTATGATTTCCAGGTGCTCACAGAAGACCCTCTGAAGCTGTCGGATGTATATTACGAAGGCGAACTTCCCTCCCTTCGGGAGCTCTGCGGCGGCCGCTTCGATATCGGCACCTGCATGAGCGGAGCAGACGCACGCAACAGTGCGCGGACAGACCTGATTCTCAAGCACTACAGCATCATCACCCCTGAAAACGAGCTCAAGCCGGATTCCGTTCTGGACGTACAGACGAGCCGGAAGCTGGCCAGGGAGGATGACACCGCTGTCGCCGTTCACTTTAACGCAGCCAAGCCCATTCTGGATTTTGCCCGGGATCATCACCTTCGGGTGCACGGACATGTTCTTGTATGGCACAGCCAGACACCGGAGGAGTTTTTCCACGTAGGCTATAATTCCTCCGCGCCTTACGTAAGCCGCGAAGTGATGCTGGCCCGGCTGGATCATTACATTCGCCAGGTATTTGAATACATGGATGAATATTATCCCGGCCTGTTCGTTTCCTGGGACGTGGCCAATGAATGTGTTGCTGATGGCAGCACTTCGCTGCGCACTTCCAACTGGACAAAGGTAGTTGGGCAGGATTTTGTGGCCCGTGCCTTTGAGATCGCTGACCGGTACGCTCCGGATAACGTGCTTCTCTGCTACAATGACTATTCCACTCCCTACGAACCCAAGCTGACCGGCATTACAAACCTGCTTGCTTCTCTCAAAGCGGAAGGTCACATTGACGGCTACGGCTTCCAGGCCCATTACAGCAACAGCGAACCCTCTGTCCAGGCGATTCAGAAAGCTTTTGACCGTATCAGCGCCCTTGGGCTCCGTCTGCGTGTGAGCGAAATGGATATCAAAACAGACGGTAATTATGATGCGGCACGGGCTCTTCAAGCCGACCGGTACGGCGAGCTGATGCGCCTGTTCCTTTCCTATGATATGGAAGCCATTGAGGTGTGGGGCGTGTGCGACGGCACAAGCTGGATCAGCTCCAGCTATCCTCTGCCCTTTGACGCAGGACTGCGTCCAAAGCCGGCCTTCTTCGCAATGACCGAAGCACTCACTGAGGGCAACTGATACACTCCCTTCCTATAAGAAAGGATGATCAAATGGACTGGCTTTATCTGTTTTATGCTCTTCTTGCGGTCCTGCTTGTGTACGGGACAAAGGTGTACGGGCCAAAGGAATGGAATGAAGAATGTTTTTCCCATAAGCACACCAAGGCCCTTCTCGGCTTTACCGCCCTGTGCATTTTTCTGCACCATGCCGGGCAGAAAACCGCCGCTCCCTGGCATGAATGGCGCTACATCGTGCATGGACTGGACGTATTCATTCCCTACGGCTATTTCTTTGTTGCTCTGTTCCTGTTTTGTTCCGGTTACGGCTTATATAAGAGCCTGAAAAATAAGAAGGATTACCTGCATCATTTTATCCGTCGACGCATCCTGCCCGTTGTGATCGCTTTCTATATCAGCGAGATCATCTTCACCGTCGTGCGCCTCCTAATGGGCCAGAAGATGGATTTTCAGCAGATTCTGATCTACCTTTCCGGTGCTCAGCTGGCCAATTCCAATGCCTGGTACGCGGTGGCCATCCCGTTTTTCTATCTGCTTTTCTGGGCTGCGTTCCGGTTTGTCAAAAAGGACAGTCTGTCCCTGCTTATCGTGTGGGTGGGAACGCTGCTTTACACCCTGCTTGGTGTTTTTGTGGATCATAACGACTGGCTGATGACCGGGGAATGGTGGTATAACTCCATCTGGCTGTTCCCGATGGGGCTGATGTTCGGCCGCTTTGAAAAAAGTGTGACCCGGGCCGCTAAAAAGCTCTGGCCGTTATTCACCGTTCTGGCTATTTTGGGCACCGTCGCTTTTACAGACCTTGCGGTCAAAGCCACCGACAGCTGGTGGGGCTATTATGGCGAAACCTGGAATGACCCTCTCAAGATCCGGCACAGGCTGATGTGCTGCGGAATGCAGTGGATGGCCAGCTTCTCCTTTGTGTGTGCCGTGTTCCTGCTGATGATGAAGGTAAAGCTGGGAAACCCCATCCTTTCCTTCCTGGGCAATATGTCATTGGAGTTCTATCTGATACACGGTCTGTTTCTTGAATTGTTCGGCTACAGCTTCCTGGACCTTGTAAAGCCCCTGAACTACATTAAAAATGTTCCTCTGTATTTATGTGTCACGCTCCCCTGCTCCGTACTGGCAGCGTTGATCCTGAAAGGGATCCTGAACCCGATCAACAAAGCGCTGCGTGGAAACAGGGATCTTGGCGCAGTCAAATAAGCAAAGGGCCCGGTCTTCCGTTATGTGAAGCGGAGATCGGGCCCTTTATTATTATCTGTCCTTTTTTCCCTCTCTGTAAACGATCATAGCTTCCGGGTCATTCTTCCTGCTCATCGTATGAGCCGCTTTCCGATTTTGGACCGTGTCAAAAATGATGGAAAAATCGTAGTCCGGCGGATACAGCTCTTTTGCCGGCACCAGCAGCTGCAGCCGTTTCCGGTTCACCGTAAGAAACCTGCCCTGCAAGTGGATCACCACGTTGCCCGTGTCATCCGCCTTCTCATACACGATCGCGTTTTTGTGCTCCGGAAGCAGTTGAACACTGTCTCCTTTTTCAAAAACGGGGCCGCTTATCTCCGCCGGCTGCTTTTCCCGTCTCAAATTTCCCCGGGGGATCCTGCCTGCAGAAGGGATCTGCGAAGAAACCGGAACCGGCTCCGTCCCCTGTCCTTCCCGCTCCTGCCTGCTTCCGGAGGCCTCACGGGCTCTTCTGAGCAATCGTTCCTCCATACCGAGCCGCTTCGCGATCTCAATTGCGCAGCTTTCTCCGCTGAGACCCTGCTCCAGAATGAAAAGAGGCTGAAGGGAAGCACGGTCAAAGGCCATTCGGGCAGGCTGAACGCAGGGTGTTTGTTCCGACCAGCTTTTCACGCGGGGGTCATGGGTGGTGGTCAAAAAAAGACTTTCCCGTCTTATCAGCTCCTCCAGCACCGCAATGGCAATACCGCTCCCCTCCGCCGGGTCGGTTCCGCTGCCCGGTTCATCCAGCAGCACCAGACTGTCTGGGCTGCATTCTTCCAGAATACGGATCACGTTTTTCATATGTCCCGAAAAGGTGGACAGATTCTGGCTGATAGACTGGCTGTCTCCGATATCACAGAACACCCGATCCCGCAGCGTCAGCACCGTTCCGGGGCCGCAGGGAACATGCAGGCCGCTCTGCGCCATAACACACATCAGACCCACGGTTTTGAGCGTGACCGTTTTCCCGCCGGTATTGGGGCCGGTAATGGCAATGCCGGTATCCGGGCTTTCCAGGGAAAGGTTCAAAGGTACGCAGTTTTCACGGGAAAGAAGCGGGTGACGGGCCTCTACAAGACAGATCCGTTTTTCCGGAGACAGCTTCACCTCTCTGCCTCCCATCAACGCGCTCAGCTTCGCCTTGGCAAACAGGATATCCGCCTCAGTCATCTCCCGGGCAGCGCTTAGCAGCTCCTCCTCCCGGTCCAGAAGGCAGGCTGTAAGCTCCCACAGGATGCGGCGTTCCTCAGCGTCCAGCAGAATCATCATTTTTTCTTTTTCCTGGGCTGCCTTTTCAACTGCGGAGGGCTCCATAAACACGGTACTGCCCCGGGAGGACGCTTCCACTACCCTGCCTGGAAAAATGCTCTGATATTTTTTCTGTACCGGCAGAACCGCTCTTCCCGATCGCTCGGTCACATAAGAATCAGAAAGCAGCTTTTTATGCTGCTGCATCACCCGCATCAGTTTTTCCCTGATCTCCTGATCCTTGTGTTCCGTCTTCCGCCTCAGATCCCGAAGGAGCACACTGGCCTCATCCAGCACCTCATCTTCACGCACGGATGAGGTGATCTTTTCTTCCAACTCGTTCAGGTCCGGTAAGGTGCATTGCCGGGAGGCGATCACTGGGCTGATCCCCCTTGCCCTTTCATAATACCGTTTCAGGCTTCTCACCGAAGCACAGAAGGCTGCGATCCCGCTCATCTGCTGCGGGGACAGCATCCCGCCCTTCAGAGCCTCGTCAAGGTCCTTCCTCAGGTCCGCCATCACCGCCAGGGGCGGCGTTCCCAGTGCATCCAGCACCCTCCGTGCTTCCGTCGTTTCCGCCATTCGGGAAAGGCAGACCGTTTCGCGCATTTCCGGTCTCAGCTCCCGAAGTCTCTCCTTCGCTTCCTCTGAGACCGCTTCTCCGCACAGCATATTCAGTATCACATCAAATTCCAGTGTTTTTAGATCCTGATCCATTATTCTTTCTCCGTTCACATTTATTTGCGCCCGGAAAAAGGACAGTCCCCTCTTCGCGATTTCCTGCAACATTTATCATTTCAGGCAAACAAAAAAGTGCCGGCATCGAAAAGCTCCGGAAAAACGGGAACAGCAAACACAGGGACGCATGCCTCGCATTTGGCTTTTTTTACCGTTTCTGTCCTTTACTTAACCGATTCCAAACACTGCCTCCGCAGTTGATCCCATTTTTCTGGGATGTCTGCATTTTCATTTTACCCAAAGGATCCGGTTTTGTCAAATAGAATATCCTCCCATATTTTGCATGCGATACGCTTTCTTTTATTATCGTCTTTCTTTTTTGTTGTATAAATTGTGTTTTTTCGCATAACGCGAATACTTTCAGTTGACAAATATATAGAAAAGCGATACTATTATTGAAACTTCATAATGACAGTGTTTCTGAAGCACTGTCACCGGGCAATGACGAAGACGGTCTGCAGGAAAGCTCTCAGAGATCCGATGGTTGGTGAAAATCGGAAGCGATCCCGCAAAGAACCCATCACTTCCGAGCCGGATTTCTGAAGCGGCTATGCCGTGGGTAAGATTTCCCGCATTCGCAGCGATAAAAGCGGCAGGATATCGTAAGGGGCAGATGGTTATATCTGCAATTTGAGTGGTACCGCGAGTTTATGACCCGTCTCAAAATCGCTTTGAGACGGGTTTGCATTTAGAGATAACGGAGGTCCGCGTTATGTCAAACGGTTCCGATAATCAGCTTCGGGAGGTTGCTCTGCGCATACGGGAAATGCGCGAGATCTCCGGCCTTTCCGAAGCGCAAATGGCCGAAAAAACGGAGGTCACGGTCGATGAATACCGCCAGTACGAGGCGGGCATGATCGATTTCCCGTTCACCTTTATTCATAAATGCTCCATCGTTTTCGGCATCGGCATCAGCGACATTCTGGAAGGCAGAAGCGCCCGCCTTTCCTCATACACGGTGACCCGAAAGGGACAGGGCCGTCAAACCGCCAGGGAAGAAGGCATCGAAATTGACAACCTGGCTCCCCTGTTCAGGAAAAAACTCGGTGAACCGTATTATGTTCATTACGAATACAACAGCGCTTTGCAGGATAAGCCGGTGCATCTGGCCAAGCATTCCGGTCAGGAATTCGACTATGTGATGAGCGGTCACCTGAAAGTGCAGATCGGCGATAATGTCGAATATCTCTCTGAGGGCGACAGCATTTATTATAACAGCTCCACTCCCCATGGTATGATCGCTGTGGACGGACAGGATTGTTATTTTCTTGCCTTTGTGCTCAGCGGTGCCAACACTTCCGAGCCGCTTCTGAGAGACACCCTGTTTCCCACCCGCACGAACCGGAAAAAATATGTCAGCGACCAGTTCGTCAAAACAACGGAGGACGCATCAGGCGCGGTAAAGAGCATCCGCTTTGAAAACGAGAACCGGTTCAACTTCGCCTTTGATATTGTAGATGCCATCGCGGCAAAGGACCCGGAAAAGCTGGCCATGCTGCATGTTTCCAAAGATGGGACCGAGCGCCGCTTCACCTTTGTTGACATGAAGCGGGCGTCCAACCAGTGCGCTAACTATTTCAAATCCCTGGGCATCCGAAAGGGCGACCGGGTGATGCTGGTGCTCAAGCGGCATTACCAGTTCTGGTTTGCCATTTTGGGACTTCACAAGCTGGGTGCGATTGCCATTCCTGCCACATGTCAGCTGCTGGCTCATGATTTTTCCTATCGCTTCAATGCCGCCGCGATCAGTGCGATCCTTTGCACCGGCGACGGAGAGGCTGCCGATCAGGTCGATAAGGCCTCTCCGGAATGCCCTTCTCTACGGCACAAGATCATCGTGGGTGCCAAACGGGAAGGCTGGCGCGATTTTGATGATGAATTCAGCCTTTTCAGCACTCATTTCTACCGCACAGACGATACTCCCTGCGGCAGCGATCCCATGCTGATGTTCTTTACCTCCGGCACCACGGGCTATCCCAAGATCGCCGTACATAACTACAAATACCCCCTGGGACACTATCTCACCGCCAAATACTGGCACGGTGTCGAAGAAGAAGGGCTGCATTTTACCATTTCTGATACAGGCTGGGGCAAAGCTCTGTGGGGAAAGCTTTATGGCCAGTGGCTTTGTGAAAGCGCGATATTCACCTACGATTTTGACCGTTTCAAAGCATCGGATATCCTTCCCATGTTTGCCCGTTACAACATCACCACCTTCTGCGCACCGCCCACCATGCTCCGCATGATGATCCGGGAAGACATATCCAAATATGACCTTTCCTCCGTAAAACACATGACCACGGCAGGCGAAGCCCTGAATCCCGAGGTGTACCGGCTGTTTGAAAAGGCGACCGGGCTGCAGATCATGGAAGGCTTCGGGCAAACCGAGCTGACGCTGACCATTGCCAACCTGCGCGGTGCTCCGCATAAGTTGGGTTCCATGGGCAAACCGATACCCCTTTATGATATTGACCTTGTGGATAATAACGGGGAGCCCGTTCCGGATGGCGAGATCGGCGAGATCATCGTGCGCACCGACCGGGAGATCTCCTGCGGGCTGTTCTCAGGTTATTACCAGGATGAAGAAAAAACCAAAGATGTATGGCACGATGGCATGTATCACACCGGCGACACCGCCTGGCGGGATGAAGATGGCTTCTACTGGTACGTAGGCAGGGTGGATGACGTGATCAAGTCCTCCGGCTACCGGATCGGGCCGTTTGAGATCGAAAGCGTCATCATGGAATTGCCCTATGTGCTGGAATGCGGTGTTTCCGCCGCACCGGACGAGGTGCGCGGCCAGGTGGTGAAGGCCAGCATCGTGCTTACAGAAGACAAACAGCCCAGTGAGGAACTGAAAAAAGAGATCCAGGATTATGTAAAGACCCACACCGCCCCCTATAAATATCCGCGAATCGTTGTTTTCCGGAAGGAGCTTCCCAAAACGGTAAACGGAAAAATCCAGCGCAATCTCCTTTGAACTCTGTGAGACCTTTGTGAAAAGAGGCACTCTGAAATGAATCAGATGACCGGTTTGGAATACAAGATCAAAGAAATGGCGCAGCGTATACGCGAGCTGCGTGAGATCACCCGCTACACAGCTGAAGAAATGGCCATGAAGACCGATGTGACAGCGGAAGAATACCTTGCCTGCGAGCGCGGGGAAAGGGATCTTAACTTTGCTTTCATTTACCGCTGTGCTTTAGCCTTCGGCGTGGACGTGACCGACATTATTGAAGGCGTCAGTCCCACCCTGAAATCCTACATTCTCACCCGAAATGGAGAAGGACAGCGCATCGAGCAGGCCCATGGCATGGTTTATTACAACCTGGCCGCCGCCTTTCAGAACCGGATCGCGGAACCGCTGTATGTTTGCAGCACCTACAGTGAGGAAGCCCAGCACAGAGATATTGAGCTGACCACCCATTCCGGACAGGAATGCGACATCGTGATCTCAGGTCACCTGATGGTGCAGGTTGGTTCTCATAAAGAAGTGCTGTATCCCGGAGATTCTATCTATTACGATTCCGGAACCCCTCACGGCATGATCGCCGTAGACGGGAAGGACTGCCTTTTCTATGCCATCGTGCTCAATCCCACGGGCGAACCGATCCCGGAGCTGACCCCCGTCAAAGAGATTCAGGGAGCAGGCAGTGCGGTAAAGGATACGCAGGAAAGGATCTACCGTCATTTTATCGACGTGGAGGAAAACGAAAACGGAACACCTGTTTCCATCCGCTTCAAAAACACCGAAAAATTCAATTTTGCCTTTGATCTGGTGGATGCTCTGGCGCGAAAAGAACCGGAAAAACTGGCCATGCTTCACATTTCAAAGGATAAAACCGAACGCCGCTTCACTTTCAGCGACATGAAGCGGGCCTCCGCCCAGTGTGCCAACTATTTTAAATCCCTCGGCATCAAAAAAGGCGACCGGGTCATGCTGGTGCTCAAGCGGCACTATCAGTTCTGGTTCGCTATGCTGGGCCTCAACAAGCTGGGAGCCATCGCGATCCCGGCAGTCAATCAGCTGCTGGAGCATGACTTTGAATACCGTTTCAATGCCGCTGGGATCACCGCTCTCCTCTGCACTGCCGACGGAAACACCGCCGAGGAAGCGGAAAAAGCCGCGGCACGGTGTCCCGGGCTGAAGCATAAGCTGCTGGTAAACGGTCACCGGGAGGGCTGGCGCTGCTTTGATGACGAATATACCCTGTACAGTTCTCATTTTGAGCGTGGAGATAATGCCCCCGGCGGGGACGATCTGATGCTGATGTTCTTCACCTCAGGCACCTCCGGTTATCCCAAGATCGCCGCTCATAGTTATAAGTATCCTCTGGGGCACTTCCATACCGCCCGATACTGGCACTGTGTGGACCCGGACGGTCTTCATTTCACCATTTCCGATACCGGCTGGGCCAAGGCCATGTGGGGCAAGCTTTACGGCCAGTGGCTTTGTGAAGCTCCCACCTTCGTATATGACTTTGACCGCTTTGACGCTGCAGATATCCTGCCCATGTTTGCAAAATACCGCATCACCACTTTCTGTGCGCCGCCCACCATGCTGCGCATGATGATCAAGCAGGATATTTCCGGCTATGACCTTTCCTCCGTAAAACACATGACCACGGCGGGCGAAGCGCTGAACCCTGAAGTATACCGCCAGTTTGAAAAGTTCACAGGGCGGCAGAACCTGGAAGGCTTCGGCCAGTCCGAAAGCACCATGATCATCGGCAATCTCATTGGAGCGCCTCACAAGATCGGCTCCATGGGCAAGCCGGCCCCCATTTACGATGTCGATATCGTGGATGGCAACGGCAAGAGCGTTCCTGCCGGTGAAGTAGGCGAGATCGTGGTAAACATCGCAAACGGTCTTCCCTGCGGTTTGGCAGTAGGCTATTGGGGAGATCCTGAAAAGACGGCAGAAACGTGGCATGACGGTCTCTATCACACAGGAGATACCGCTTACCGGGATGAAGACGGTTATTACTGGTATGTTGGCCGCGTTGATGACGTGATCAAATCCTCCGGTTACCGGATCGGGCCATTTGAAATCGAAAGCGTTATCATGGAACTGCCCTATGTGCTGGAATGCGGCGTATCCGCCGCACCGGATGAGGTACGCGGTCAGGTGGTGAAAGCCAGCATCGTGCTTATGGGAGACAGGCAGCCCAGTGAGGAATTGAAAAAAGAGATCCAGGATTACGTAAAAGCCCGCACCGCGCCTTACAAATACCCCCGGATCGTGGTGTTCCGTTCCTCTCTTCCCAAAACTACAAGCGGAAAAATTCAGCGGAACCTGCTGTGAGGTGATCCATGCATTATAAACGGCTTACCCTCCTGTGCGGTCATTACGGCAGCGGAAAAACCAACATTTCCGTCAACATGGCTCTGGATCTGCGGAAAAGCTATCCCAATGTGGCTTTGGCCGATCTGGATATCGTGAATCCGTATTTCCGCTCAAAGGACAGTGAAGATCTGCTTAAGGAAAACGGGATCCGGCTTATCTGCTCTGAATTTGCCAATTCCAATGTGGATCTTCCCTCCCTCCCTCAGGAGATCTATTCTGTCACGGATGACCGTTCCATTCGGGCCGTGATGGATGTAGGCGGAGACGAACGGGGAGCGCTGGCGCTGGGAAGGCTTTCCCCTGCCATTACAGCGGAAAATGATTATGATATGCTGATGGTGCTGAACTGCTTCCGTCCTCTGACGCCGGACCCTGAATCGGTTGCAGAGGTCATGGCGGAGATCGGGAATGCCTGCCGCATCCCCTTTACAGGGCTGATCAACAATTCCAATCTTGGAAGAGAAACTACCCCGGAACAGATCCTTTCTTCCGTGGATTTTGCTCAGAAGACTGCGGCTCTGACGGGGCTTCCCCTTATGTTTACCGCAGTGGACAGGGCCTTCTATCCGCTTCTGGAAGGCAGGATCCCTGACCTCTTCCCCATGGATATCAACCACTATGTGCTGTAAAACAGCACCCGAAAGATACAGAAAGAGAAGGTGCAAGAACATGGTCAAGCTGACATTCAGAACCGATCTGTGCAAGGGATGCGGGCTGTGCGTTCTGGCATGCCCCAAGAAGCTGCTCCGCATTTCTCACAGTGTGATCAACGTGAAGGGACATCATCCCGCCGAGATCACAGACGAAAACCAGTGCGTAGGCTGCGCTTCCTGTGCGATGATGTGCCCTGACTGCGTCATTAAGATCGAAAAGGAGTGAGAATATGGCTGAAAAAGTATTGATGAAGGGGAATGAAGCGATCGCTGAAGCCGCGATCATGGCAGGATGCCGTCATTATTTCGGCTATCCCATCACTCCCCAGACGGAGATCGCCGCTTACATGGCCAAGAGGATGCCAAAGATCGGCGGTACGTTCCTGCAGGCAGAAAGTGAGATTGCTGCGAACAACATGGTATACGGCGCCGCTTCCGCCGGTGTTCGTTCCATGACTTCCTCCTCCAGCCCCGGAATTTCCCTGAAGGGCGAAGGCATTTCCTACCTGGCCGGTGCAGATCTTCCCTGCGTGATCGTCAACGCACAGCGCGGCGGTCCCGGCCTGGGCGGTATTCAGCCCAGTCAGTCCGATTATTTCCAGGCCACCCGCGGCGGCGGACATGGCGATTATCACATTCTTGTTTTGACACCTGCTTCCGTGCAGGAAATGGCGGAGTTGACCATCCATGCCTTTGACCTGGCAGATCAGTACCGTATGCCCGCGATGATCCTGGCGGACGGCACCATCGGTCAGATGATGGAACCGGTTTCTTTCGATTTTGCGGTATCTCCCGCCCCGGAAAAGCCCTGGGCCGCATGCGGTACCGATATGAAGCGGAAGCATAACGTGATCAATTCCCTGTATCTCAATCCCGCTGAACTGGAAAATACCAATATTGAACGGTTCAAGCGGTATGAGATCATCCGTGAAAAAGAAGCTCTGTATGAAGAATACATGATGGATGACGCCGAGATCGCAGTGACCGCCTTCGGCATCGCTGCCCGCGTTTCACGAAATGCAGTCGTGGAAGCCCGGCGCATGGGCATCCGGGCCGGGCTGATCCGTCCCATCACGGTATGGCCTTTCCCTGAAGCTCCCTTTAAGAAAGCCGCCAGTCAGTGCAAAGCCATTCTTTCTGTTGAACTGTCCATGGGACAGATGATCGAGGATGTGCGTCTGGCATCCGGCTGCCAGATCCCCGTTCAGCTCTGCAACCGGGTCGGCGGCATGATCCCAACACCGGGACAGGTGCTTGAATCCATTGTCAGCATTGCGAAAGGAGGCCGGGAATAATGGTTGTTTTTGACAGACCCAAATCGCTGATCGACGTTCCGCTTCACTATTGCCCCGGATGCACTCACGGGATCATCCACCGCCTTGTGGCGGAAGTGATCGATGAACTGGGCATCGAAGGGCGCACCATCGGCATCGCACCTGTTGGCTGTGCCGTAATGGCTTATGATTACTTCAGCTGCGATATGATCGAAGCGGCTCACGGCCGCGCTCCTGCTGTTGCGACCGGTGTGAAGCGGGCCGACCCGCAGAACAACATCGTTTTCACTTATCAGGGCGATGGTGATCTGGCTTCCATCGGAACCGCGGAGATCGTTCACGCAGCGGCCCGGAACGAAAATATCACTGTCATCTTTATCAATAATGCCATTTACGGCATGACGGGCGGCCAGATGGCGCCTACGTCTCTGGTAGGTCAAGTCACCCAGACCTCTCCCTACGGGCGCGATCCCAAGCTTTGCGGCTACCCGGTAAGGATCTGTGAAATGCTCTCTGAGTTGGAAGGTCCCGAATATCTGGAGAGAGTCACGGTCAATTCCGTCGCTCATGTAAGGCAGGCGAAAAAAGCCATTCTCAAGGCGTTCCGGAACCAGATCGAGGGGAAGGGCTTCTCAATGGTGGAAGTGCTCTCCGCCTGCCCCACCAACTGGGGAATGACACCGGAAAAAGCGTTGAAGTGGATCGATGATGCAATGATCCCCTATTATCCTCTGGGCGTTTATAAGGACCGTTCCGCGGCGTTGGAGGTGCAGAAATGACAACACAGTATCTTTTTGCCGGCTTTGGCGGCCAGGGAATTCTCTTTTCAGGAAAATTTCTGGCATATAAGGGGCTCACGGAAGGCAAAAACGTGAGCTGGCTTCCCTCCTACGGCCCGGAGATGCGGGGAGGCACCGCCAACTGCAGTGTGATCGTCAGCGATGAACCGATCGGAGCTCCCATCGTGCTGCAGCCCGATGTACTGATCGCGATGAACGTTCCTTCTCTGGATAAATATGTAAACGATGTAGTGCCCGGCGGCACCATCTATCTGGATTCCTCTCTCATCGACCGCCGGGTTGAACGTACGGACATTACCGTACACTATCTTCCCGCGACCTCCCTGGCTGCCGAAAAGGGGCTGGACGGCCTGGCCAATATGATCATTATGGGCTGCATTCTGAAAAATGAAAAAGCGGATAACGAGAAAGCTGTAGAAAAGGCGCTGGGCAAGTGCATTTCCGCACGTCACGCGGATATGCTGAAATTCAACCGCGAAGCGCTTCGCATAGGCGGGGAACTGCAATGAGAAATATCAGGATCAGCGATCTTTCCCTGTGCATGAGCCGTGAGAAAGCATCGCTCACCTTCCGTGAAAAGATCGAGCTGGCCCGGTATCTTGACAGGCTCGGTTTGAATATGATCGAACTGGGCGGCCTTTCTGAAGAAACGGCAGACAGTCTGCTGATCAAATCCATTGCCTCTGCAGTAACGGAAACAAAGCTGGCCGTATGTGTTGGACCGGATGCTGAAAGTGTGAAGCGGGTATGGAATATTCTGCGCGAAGCCGTCACTCCCCGTCTTCAGATCCGTGCTGCGGTCAGCACCGCACGAATGGAATATGTATATCACAAAAAAGCGGATAAACTGCTCGATGCAGTGGCAGCATCCGTAAAAGAAGCTGTGGAGCTGTGTGAAGATGTGGAATTCATTGCCGAGGATGCGACAAGAGCGGATTTTGATTATCTATGCCGCGTGCTTTGCGCAGCCATTGACGCGGGAGCGCTGACCGTCACCGTATGTGACACTGCCGGAAGCATGCTTCCCTATGAATTCGGCGCCTTTATAAAGCATCTGTACGAAAGCATTCCTTCCCTGAAAAAAGTAACGCTGGGCGTATGCTGCTCTGACAATCTGGGCGTTGCCGACGCCTGCGCTGTTGCAGCCGTGCTGGAAGGTGCTGGGGAGATCAAAGTAAGCGCTCTTCCGGGAGACAGTGTTTCCCTGGAACGCATGGCAAAGATCTTTTCAGCAAAAGGCGACGCGGTCCAGGCCGTCTGTTCAGTCAGAACCACGGAGCTGCAGCGGGTGCTGCAAAGCATGGAACGCCTTTGCAAAAAAGAAGAAAGCGTTAGATCGCCCTTTGACAACGGCGTTCGGGAATATCCGGAACACTTTTCCTTTTCGGCAGACAGCACTCCGGAGGAGATCGCTCACGGTGCTGAAATGCTTGGCTTTGATCTTTCCGGAGAGGATCAGAGCCGGATCTGGAAAGCTTTTCGTGAGGCAGTCCAGCGCAAGGACAGTGTGTCCATGAACGAACTGGAGGCCATCATTGCCTCCGAGGCAATGCAGGTGCCTGCAGCCTACACCCTGCTCAACTTTGTTGTGACCACCGGTAATGCCATTGATATACTGGCACACATCAAGTTGAAAAAGGGAGAAGAGATCTTTGACGGCCTTTCCATCGGGGATGGTCCCATTGATGCCGCCTTCCTGGCCATTGAAAAGATCACCGGGCATCATTACGAGCTGGACGATTTCCAGATCCAGGCCATCACCGAAGGGCGTGAGGCAATGGGACAGACGATCGTGAAGCTGCGCTCCGGCGGAAAAGTCTATTCCGGGCGCGGAATCTCCACCGATATCATCGGCTCGGGCGTTGCGGCATACGTGAGTGCACTGAACAAGATCCTTTACGAGGAGGAGCACCCATGAGGCTTTCATTCTCCGTAAGGGGATGGCAGACGATGCCCTGGTCAAAACTGAGTGGGATCGCCCGGGAAACAGGTTTTTCCGGCATTGAACTCTACAGCGGCTACCCTGCTTTTTCCGGTCAGGAAGGTCCTTTCGGTCGGCACAGCCTGGCCGCAACCGTTCGGAGCCTGTGGGAGAATCATTTAGCCCTGCCCTGCATCGATACCGACTGGGATTTTTCCGACCCGAATTTCGACATGGCCGGGTTTTCTGCACTTCTTCATCGGGCAGCGGAGCTGCAGGCAAAAAACATAGCTGTGCACATCCGTAATGACGACGAAGAAAGAACAGAAACGATCATCCGACAGCTGCTTCCTAAGGCAGAAGAAGCGAACGTGACCCTTTTGGTCACCACAGACGGGATCTATGCCCGATCCCGCAGGCTCTGCACCCTGCTGGATCGTTTTGCTCACGACAGGATCGCTGCGCTTTGGGATTCGCACAGCACCTGCCTTGAAGCCGGAGAAACCCCCGCTGACACAGTGGAAAACCTGGGAGCCTATATCCGTCACGTACATATCAAGGATTCTGACCGCGAAAAGCGCTACACTTTTATTGGAGAAGGCGATCTGCCTGTTTCCGAGATAAACCGTGCGCTTTCTTCCGTGGACTATGACGGCTTCGTATCCCTGGAATGGGATTGCTCCTGGCTCGGCGGCTTTTCTGATCATGAGGTCATCTTCCCCCATTTCGTCACCTTCATGAACCGCTTCGAACAGGCTTCCCGGCAAAAACGCCTGTATCCCAACCATGACGGAACCGGGTTGTATATCTGGAAAAAAGATGAGCTGATCGATCTTACGTTCTCCCGCGTGCTTGATAAGCTGGTGGAGGAGTTTCCGAATCAGTATGCTTTTCGCTATACGACCCTGGATTACACCCGCACCTATGAACAATTTCGCAATGATGTTGACCGTTTTGCCCGGGCTCTTGTTTCGATGGGGGTCGGGTCCGGAAGCAAGGTATCCATATGGGCTACCAACGTTCCGGAATGGTTCATCGCCTTCTGGGCGGTCACCAAGATCGGTGCGGTGCTGGTTTCGGTCAATACAGCTTATAAGATCCACGAGATCGAGTATCTGCTGCGTCAGTCAGATACTCACACGCTGATCATGGTGCGCTCCTCCAAAGATTCCGACTATGCTGAGAGCATCAACGAGCTTTGCCCTGAGATCTCTTCCACTGAAAAAGGAATGCCTCTTCACTGCAAACGTCTTCCTTTTCTGCGCAATGTGATCACCATCGGTTTCAGAATGCCCGGATGTCTGGATTTTGATGAAGCCATGGAACGGAGCCGCCTCACTCCACTAAGCGAGATCCAGCGTCTTGCCGCACAGGTGAAGCCGACTGATGTGTGCAATATGCAGTACACCTCAGGCACGACCGGCTTCCCCAAGGGCGTGATGCTGACTCATTACAACGTGATCAACAACGGAAAGTGCATCGGAGACCGGATGGGTCTGTCCACTGCCGACCGGATGATGATCCAGGTGCCCATGTTCCATTGCTTCGGCATGGTCCTTTCCATGACCGCCTCAGTCACCCACGGCACCACCATGTGCCCCCTGCCCTACTTTTCCGCAAAAGCCTCGCTGGACTGCATCAATCAGGAAAAGATCACCTGCTTTAATGGCGTTCCCACCATGTTCATCGCCATGTTCAACCATCCGGATTACCGCAAAACGGATTTTTCCCATATGCGCACAGGGATCATGGCCGGAGCTGGCTGTCCGCCTGAACTGATGCGCCGTGCCGCCCGAGAGGATGAAATGAACATGCGCGGCATCGTAAGCGTATACGGTCAGACGGAATCCGCACCGGGAAACACCATGAGCGCCTGGACCGATCCAATTGACATTCGCTGCGATACGGTTGGCTATCCCTTCCCCCATGTGATGTGTAAGATCATCGACCCGGAAACCGGGAAAGAGCTGCCTGACGGGGTAAACGGTGAATTCTGTTCCCGCGGTTACAACACGATGAAGGGCTACTACAAGATGCCCAATGCCACCTTCCAGTCCATCGACAGCGAAGGCTGGCTCCACTCGGGAGATATCGCCATGAGAGACGAGAACGGCTGTTACCGCATTACAGGCCGTTTAAAGGATATGATCATCCGCGGCGGTGAAAACCTATACCCCAAGGAGATCGAGGAATTTATCTACACGCATCCGGATGTACAGGATGTGCAGGTGGTAGGCGTACCGGACGAGAAATATGGCGAAGAAGCCGCAGCCTGCATCATTCTGAAGGATGGCAGACAGGTTTCAGAAAAACAAATGCGGGAATACATTCAGAAGAGACTTGCAAATCATAAAGTCCCGCGCTATATTATGTTCGTTGAGAGTTTCCCCATGAACGCGGCTGGGAAGGTCCTCAAATATAAGATGCGCGAAGACATAATGGAACTGCTTGGAATCGAAAAAAAGTGATTTACGGGAGGAAAACAGTATGAGCACAAGTATTCAGTTTATTGGCGAGTATGGCCACGAGCAGGTTGCTTTTTTCAACAATGAAAAAGCCGGCCTGCATTGCATCATCGGTGTTCACAGCACAAAGCTCGGCCCCGCTCTGGGCGGCTGCCGTCTTTATCCCTATGCCTCATTGGATGACGCACTCTTTGATGTGCTGCGTCTTTCCCGCGGCATGAGCTTCAAGAATGCCGCAGCCGGCCTGCCTCTGGGCGGCGGCAAGGGCGTGATTATTGCAAGCCCATCCCAGAAATCCAAGGAACTGTTCGAAGCCTATGGCGAAGCGGTAGACAGCCTTCAGGGCCGCTATCTTACTGCCGAGGATGTCAACACCACCGTGCAGGATATGACATGGGTAATGAACAAAACCAAGTACGTAGTCGGTCAGGACGGTGTCAGCGGCGACCCCTCCCCCTTCACCGCGATCGGTACGGTGGATGGTGTGCGTGCCACCGCGAAGTTCCTCTTTGGCTCTGACAGCCTGAAGGGCGTGAAGATCGGTCTGCAGGGTCTGGGCCATGTGGGCTTTGATGTTTGCCATCAGCTGTACGAACTGGGAGCAGATCTGACCGTTGCCACTCATTCCAACCGGAAGAATATGCAGGTTGCCGTGGAAGAATGGGGAGCCCGGGAAGTGACCGATGAGGAACTGTATCGCACCGAATGCGACATTCTCGTTCCCTGCGCTCTGGGCGCCACTCTCAACTATAATACCATTCCGGAGCTTCGCTGCAAAGCCGTAGCCGGCGCCGCGAATAACCAGCTGCTGGACGATACCTGCGGTAAGATGCTGAAAGACCGTGGAATCGCCTATGCTCCCGACTTTATCATCAACGGCGGCGGCGTGATCAATGCCGGTCAGGAAGCCTTCACCACCTATGATAAGGAAAACGTGCTCCGTCAGGTACACAACATCTACAACATCGTCTACAGCATTCTGGAGGAATCCAAAGCCTCCGGCGAGCCCGAAGGCGTCATCGCCCAGCGCTTTGCCGAGGAACGTATCCGGAACGGTCTGTGATGTAAAAAAAATCAACAGGGGCTTGGAGAGAACAGCATCCGTTCTTTCCAAGCCCCTGCCTTTTATTTCGTCAGTTTCCGGTAAGTCCCAGCTCCCCGGCATGCTCCTTCATGCCGCTTATGCAGATTTCCGCCACTTCCTTCACTTCCATCGAAAGCATTTCACAGCCGCCCCTGATAAGAGCGCGGTCACACTTGGCAGCAAAGGATTTATCCTTAAATTTTTTCATAAAACTGCTCACTTCAAAGTCTATGATCCCGTTGGGACGCATACGGGCACAGGCCTGAATGATCCCGGTAAGCTCATCCACCGTGTACAGGCTCTTTTCCATTGCCGTTTCCGGTTTCACATCGCTGCACTGACCGTAGCCGTGTGCCATAATGGCCCTTACATCCGCTTCATCCACGCCCTCTGCCAGCAATTCCTTTTCCGTGTGACGAAGATGCTCCTCCGGATACTGTTCATAATCGTAATCGTGCAGATAACCCACCGCAGCCCAATACTCCGGATCTTCTCCGAAATGCCGTGCCATCGCGCCCATTGCAGCAGAAACGCTCACCGCGTGGCGGATCAGATGCTCTTCCCGGGTCGTGGAAGCGATCAACGCCTTCGCTTTTTCCATTGTCAGCATTTTTGTTTCCTCCCTCATTTTTACAATACCGGTATATTTTTCTTTTTGTTTCTGAAAACCCCATACAAGTATAAATCAAACCGGGTCCCAGTTACCACTCCTATCGAAAAATAAACCTCCGAACCGACTGCCGACCTATCCCACAGTAAGCCAAGACATTCCGGAACCGTTATATCATCATACAGCTCAGTCATTGATATCCATCAGTCTGAAACGGTCGATCTTTTTCAGTGCAATAAGCGCTGCGGCAAAGATGAGCACTCCCGCCGCACCGATGCAGCCAAGGCAGACCGGGATGCTTAATCGCTGTATCAGAGTGATGCATTCTGTGGCAAAAAACTTCAGCGTCTGAAACGCTACGAAAACGCCCGCCGCCGTTCCGATCACGGAACCGATCATAAAGAGCAGGATCGTATCAGAATAGATATATTTTCTGACTGCATGCCTGTTATATCCGTTGATCATCATAATGATCAGTTCCTTTTTCTTTTCTCTGACAAACATGACCAGAAGATTCAGAAGGATCACAAATGCCAGCACAACGGAAAGGACAATAAAGGTAACCGCAACGATCAGAATCGCACTGGATACGGCATCAAACAAAAGCTCGCTCTCTGCTTTACTGTCATAGATCGAAATACAGCCATCATTTTTTTCCAGGTCGGCAGCCAGGGCAGCGATATCTGTTCCGTTCCTTCTCAAAAGGATCGCATTTGCAAGATAACTCCGTTCAAAAAGCTTTTCATACATTACTGCATCCATTACGATAATATCATTTGGCAGATAGTAGTCAAGCACACCTTCAATTGTCAGTTTTCTTGTTTTTTCTTCAAAATCGGTTATCTCGATAATGTCTCCCGCATGGATCCCCTTTTTGTCAGCATAAGCCTTACATATCCATACGCCATCCTCTATTTTCTGCTTTTTGCCATCTGTGAACAGATGAAACAGATCATAGAAGGCGTCATCTTCAAACACCAGAAGCTCCGATGCAATATCCTCTTGGGCATGAACGATCATAACACTGGAGTCAAAAACAGAGGCGTGCGGCAATTTCTTATCACTTAAATATTTTTTGATCTTCTCCACAGCGTCCGGCTTATTGACATCCACAAACACCGTCGAATCGTAAGTTGCAATTTCGTTTAGATGGTGGGTGCGCGTAAAATTTACATTTTCGATCATGATCACGGCACAGGCCATCAGCGAGCAGCAGCACGCGATGCCGATAAGAGTGGAAAACACTCTTTTTTTATCGTTAAGGCAGTTATTGATGATGGTTTTGATAAGCAGCGGCTGTTTTTTCCAAACGCCAAGTCTCTCAAATCGTCTTTGGCGTCCAGCGGTATATTCCTGCCCGCGCAATAGTAAAAGAACATTTTTACGAAGCTCCTTTCTGCAGGCAAAACAGGAAAACAAACTCATCAGGAGCAGTTCAAAAAGAAAGAATAAAACAGCCTCGGTCATGCTGAAATAATAAACCGGAGCCGCAACATTAAAGTTGACGGCAATGTCATAGATGATCACCGGTTCCATGACAAACCTGGCAAAAAGCGCCCCTATCAGCGCCCCTGCAAGAACAGCGATCGCCGCATATAGGAGATATGTGGCAGTAACCTGTTTTTTCTTAAGCCCCAATGCGACTTTCGTGCCGATCAGCTTTGTCTGCTCGGCAACGATTCTTGAAACAGCGGAATAGCACACAAGAAGCCCAACCAGAACAAACAGGAATGAAAGCGTATACTTCACCTTTGACAAAATTTCTGTCGGTATCCTGGCGCTTGCGACTGCCGGATTGGACCTTCTTCCCTGAAACATACACTCATACGGCATAAAACCCTGGGGAAGATATTGGTTGATCATTTTTTCATAGTCATCCGTTATGGTTCTGAGCTTCTCTATGAGTTTTTTGTTTTCTGTTTTATATTCGTCTGAATAAGTATCATACTTTCTGAGAGAATCGGAGCACAGCACAATACCTGAATATCCGGGATACGTTGATTCATTAAAAGCATCACGAGTAACAAAGAGCACGCAGTCATGTGAAATGCCGCTCACACTGGAAACGCCGAATGTTCCTTTATACTGATTGATATACTGAGGCGACAGGATAAAGCCGGTAACCGTAAACGTATCATTTTTCAGCTGGCTGACCGTGTTCTCCCTTTTTTCAAGCTTCACTGTATCTCCGATTGAAAAATCATGCGTACTGGCCCAGAACTTTTCTATGGCGATCTCCTCAGCTGTTTCGGGAAGCCTTCCTTCCAGTTCCACGGGAAGGTTGATTGAATCCGTAAGCATGGAGATATTTGCCTGATACTTCAAGCCATCCTTATGAAAAAAGGCCTCTGCCGCATATACGCCCTCTGCTTTATCAACCCCATCCGTCTTTTTTATGTCATCAACAAGCTTCTCTGAAAGCCCGTATGGATAGGTGATCTCCACATCGTGCATACTGCCCATGTTAAGGGTGTTTTCTATGGTTTTTTCAAAGCCGGCATCAGCCCAGTCGATTCCAAAAAACATTCCCATTCCCAGTGCAATAAACAGAACGATCGAGATGAAGGAGACCTTTGTTTT
>JAZLIA010000092.1:0-27483 GCA_045617125.1 Clostridia bacterium
AACATGCCATGGCCGGAAAAAACGGAATCCGGCACCGATTTCCGGTCAAAACAGCAACGATTTTCCTATCGTTTCAGAATAAAAAAAGCCCGGAAAGCCCCGTATTTCGGGCACTTTCGGGCATAAAGAAAGGACGCTTACTTTCTATCAAAATAAGCGTCCCACTATGGTCGAGGCGACGGGATTTGAACCCACGGCCTTTTGGTCCCGAACCAAACGCGCTACCAAGCTGCGCTACGCCTCGGAAAGTTGGAGCCGATAAAGGGATTCGGACCCTTGACCTGCTGATTACGAATCAGCCGCTCTGGCCAACTGAGCTATATCGGCACAACCGGATCAACCGGCAACGGGTAGTATAGCACAGGCAACCACATTCGTCAACCGTTTTTTGGTCTATGAACACGGAATTGAGTTCAAAAGAAAAAGAAAAAAGAAAAACCCCGGCGGAAAAGAACTCATTTTTCCTTCCGCCGGAGGGGATCAAACAGGATGATGAAACAGCACCTTCAGGGAATTCCAATAATAATAAGGCACAAGAAGGTCGGTGTGAGGAAAATCGGAAACAGCCATGAAAATATTGCAGGCGGACGGATCATCGCCGTAGACCAGTTCTTTTTCCCGGGTCACATAAAGAAGCTGATCATTCATCTTTTTAATGTCCCGTTCCGGACTGCCATTGGTGCAATAGATAAAGAAGGGCAGTTCCGGATGGGAACGGATGGGTGAAAGAATATAATCCTTCACTTCCTGCTCACTCAATTCCTTGAAAATATCATGTCCCGCGGTCGTGCTGCAGCTCATGGGAGCATACCAGCGGAAAAACTCAAAGGCGTTGTGAAGCATATACCAGGTGCAGCAGGCTCCGCGGGAATAGCCGCTGAAAGCCCGGTGATCGCGGCTGCACCGGATACCGGAAAGAGTAGGCTCGGTCAGGTATGTGTGAAAACGGCTTTCCACCGCCGGAATGATGTTTTCAACGACCTCCCGGTAAAAATTCGGCACATGGCCGGTGCTGTCATTATCTCCGGCCGGTACGATACCGGTGCGTTTCCGGGTTTCCACATCCTGTGTCACATCAAAATAATAGGTGGTGCATACGATAATGCAGGGATCCAATTCCCCGGTATCAAACAGGTTATCAAACATCTGTATTCTTTCAGCTGTGTTGAACAGCTCCGGATCACAGGTGTTTCCATGCTGGTAGTAAAGCACGTTGTAACGGCGGGATCCATCCTTTTCGTCATAACAGTAAGGGAGATACACGTTGCAGTATTTGTGATACGTTTTACCGTACTCATACACATCCGTGTCATAATCGACCCTCACCATGCGCCCTTGTTTACCCGGCTTCCTCTCCTCCAATTCGGGGTTCAGTTCAAAGCAGGTAGCAAAGTCCAGGATCTCGCCGGGCTGATGGTTTATAACTGTGCGCTTGCTCATTCTCTGCTCCTCTTTTTTGATCAGTTTCTGGCATTCTGCTTCCATTCACAGCTCCGTTACCGTTTCAGAAAGGGGCTTCCTGTCGCTATGCCGTGGAGAAGGCGACGCATCCGGTGCAGCATAGCCCATCACCAGCGCACTCGCAGGCACAAGATGATCCGGCAAAGAAAATTCTTCCCTCACTGCTTCGGGAATAAAATACATCACCCAGGTGGAACCAATGCCCAGCTCCCATGCTTCAAGCATCATGTGGGTCGCAACGATGGCAGCATCCGTAAAGCCGCTGTCTTCCCCGTCATAAACCCGCTTCCAGCTTTCATTTTTATCATAGCAGGTAAGGATCACCATCTGCTCTCCAAAATGGCATTCCGTGCACCGGCTCCACTTTTCCAGGGCTTCTTTGGAACGCAGCAGAAAAATTCTCTGAGGCTGCCTGTTGCAGGCCGTGGGTGCAGCCTTTCCCGCCTCCAGAATAAGCTGTGCTTCCCGTTCACCGATCTTTCTGTCGGAAAACTTCCTTACTGAATAACGTTCCTTTGCGATCGTTAGAATATCCATCTTCATTTCCGCCTTTCTCCCGTGCTTATCCATGCCGGGAAAGAGATTTAACAAACGGCTTTCGTTAACCGATACGAAAGCCGAAATGATCTTCTTTTCTATTCATCCGCATGCTCAGAGCAATAGAGCACCGTGCCATCCTTCACCAGTTTTTCCAGCACATCCACCACACGAGAATCATACTGGCTCGGAAAACGCCGCAATTCTATCACCGCATCCTCATAGCCCCGGGCATTCTGATACACCCTTCGGCTGCTGATCGCGTCAAAAGCATCCGCCACCATCAGGATACGGGCTTCAGGAGGGATCTGATCTTCCTTCAATCCCAAAGGATAGCCTGTGCCATCCAGCCTTTCATGATGCTGCCGGGCCAGTGTGGCCACCTTATTGCCGTACATAGGTTCAAGTATATCGCCGCTGTGGAGGGGATGCTGCTTCATAATCCCATATTCTTCCGGGGTCAGGCGGCCGGGTTTCTGCAAAATCTCCTTCGGCGTGTTGCACTTCCCCACATCATGGAAAAGACAGCCGATCACAAAATCATTCGTGCCAATATCATGTGCCCAGCTGCTCATCTTGTCGTGTATCGCAACTGCATACTTCATCACCGACCGGCTGTGCCGCAGGGTGTAATGATCGGTTTGGTCAATACGAAGAAGCAGTCCCTGCAAAGTTCTCTGCCAGTAAGCTTCTCCGTCAAAAATGGGGCTGTTGGAAACATACAGCAGCTTTGCGGCCTTGCTGCAGCGGATCTGCACCTCTTTTTTCAGGTTGCCGGTGAAAAAGCAATCTCCCCTTTCCAGCACTTCGGAGCAGTTATCACCGGTGATCTCGATCTCCCCTTCATGAACAAAAAAATACTCAAAGGTCTCACCGGGAACACCGGGGGTAAGCCAAACAAGGGCGCCTTCTTTGATATACTGGCACATCACCTCAATGTTGCCGTGCTTGGCCAGTAATTCCAAACCGCCATTGCCCTTCTTGTCTACAGACAGATCTCCGTTCCGGATAAAAAGGCCTTCCATTCTCCGCTCTCCTAAGTTTATTGCAAGGGCATAATACACGAAAACACGCCGGCCTCGTCAGACCGGCGTATTGATCCGCGCTCACTTCTTGTTGATGACCTTGAGAGGATCCACATAAATCTTCCTGCCATCCACCACATAAGTGGTATATACGCATTCAAGCTTCACACCCAACGCGGCAGCCGCATCGATCGTTTCTTTTGAAAGCTTCGCAGCATACTCGATCAGTTCGGCTGTGTCATCCTCGGGTGTTTCCCGGGCAGCCTGAACAGCCGCCTTGATCTTCTTGTTGGTTTCATTCACCAATTTCTGAACATACTGTTTCACATTGTCGGTTTTTTTGTCGGCCAAAGCAATGGAGCAGGTAGCCAACATCAGCACAAGCACAGCAGCCAGAACCCTTACAAACTTCTTCATCATGATCTACCTCCATCCGCATTTTTCGTTCTTAACTCCCCCATGGGGACGCTCTGTTAACTGTGTATATCATAGCGCGTTATGAACCAGTTGTCAATACATTTTGGATAATTTTTGAAAGATTTTTACATAAAAGTTACCTTGCTTGGTTACACATCATTTTAATAATGTATTACATGTAACTCTCATTCCCCCCTGTCGCACGCTGACCGGGAATACGGGATGCCAACCATCCTGCCCGGTTATAAAGCAGCTGGCCCGCAAGGAAGCATGAGAGAGTCTCCCCCGCAAAAACGCTAATAGCAGATTGCCATAAGGGCAGTGACAGCCCATACACAAAGCGCAGGATCAACGGCACCGCCGCGGTGTTCATGATCACAGGCGGGATCAGGCATATCCAGCGATTTTTCCTCAGTTTCTCTGTGCCGATTGCTCCCAAGAGCGTTGCCAGGCTGCCAAACAGCGCATCCAGCGGCAGACCGCCGGTAAGAAGGTTTGCCAGAAAGCATCCCACCGTCAGCCCTGCCGATGTGCCCGAGAAAAAACAGGGCAGCACGCACAGGGCTTCAGAAAGACGCACCTGCACCGGCCCGGAGGCCAGGCCGCAAAGCTGGCTGATTAGGGTAAAAACAACATAAAGGGCAGCTGTCATCGCGCCATAGGCAAGAGAACGCGCATTTTTGTTTTTCAAAGCGAAAGCTCCTTTAGTTTTGTTTTACGTGAGGAAGGTCTCGAACTCACGTTTCCCAAAGCGGGAAAGATCATTCCGTAAGGTCGCTCAGATACACGATGCCGCTTTCCGCAAAGGAGGCAGGCATTCCCTGACATTTGTTGGTGTTTCTTTTCATGATCAGCTCTTTGAACACCCTGGCACGATCCGCCTGTTCCGTGCAAAGGAGCGGCCTGTAATCCCCTCCGCGTCTCGTAAAGCAGGGGATCACCTGCACCGCAGTAAGCTTCACTCCCTCCTCTGTGCGGTCATAGGACAAGCGAAAAATTCCGGTAGCCGGGTCCAGATCGCTGATGGTGCCAAAGGTGAAATTGCCCGTGGAATAGAAAATAGGCTTTCCCATATAAAACTCCATCGGCTGCAGTACATGGGGATGATGTCCCCACACCACGTCAGCCCCCGCATCGATCAGCTGCTTTGAAAAGGTCTGCTGCCAGCTTTCCGGAGTGGGATGAGTTTCTCTTCCCCAATGCAGGGACACAATCACCACGTCACAGTGCTCGTCTTCCTTCAGCGCTGCGATATGACGGCTGATCACGTTCAATCCGCCTTCAATAGCCGGATAGGTAAAACCGGTGAAACCAAAGCGGATCCCGTTCACTTCCTTAACCAGGGTAAGGTCGCTCACCCCGCGGATGGTGCCAAAGTGATCGATTTTGGCTGCGTCCAATGCCTCCATCGTATCATAATAGCCTTTTTCAAAAAAGTCCATCGCATGGTTGTTTACCGTGTTCACCGCTTCGATGCTGCCCTCTTTCAGAATGGCGGTATGATCCGCATCCGCCCTCAGATAATACATTTTATCCTCATGGGCATAACGATTTGTGAACACCACCTCCAGGTTGGCCACGGTAAGGTCATCTTCACTCAGATAATCGTAAACCGTCGATAACGGCCAGGCATACCCGTTTTTATCCACGGCAGTGTGATAGCTGGTATCCGCAGTTACATACTGCGCACTGTCTCCTATGCTGCAATCTCCCAGAAGAGAAAGTACCACGGTATTTTCTCCGCGCCCGATCAGATCCACAGGGCGTTTTGATCCCGCCTGCGTGCTCTGCATGCTTTCTTCTGCGGTCCTTTCCTCCGTTGCCTCTTCCATTTCAAGAGGTTCACCTTCCGCATTTTCTGCTTCCGGAATTTCTTTTACCTCCGCAGGAACCACCGCGGCGCTCCCGTTCACTTCTTCTGCGGAAGCGGAAAACGGTTCCTCTCCTGAATAACCGATCCGGAAGGGATCCTCCTTCGTGCCGTTGCCGCCCATAATGGTAATGAGGGAAAGATCCACCATCGCAGCGGGACGGATGCCGACATTCACACGGGTGTATGCCCCGGCGCTGATGTGACCATTGTAGCTTACCAGCCACAGCTTGTAATCCTGGCTGCCGCCGTGCAGTGTGCCCACCCAATAGGTGCAGTAACCGCTGGGATCCTCATACAATCTGCGCGTCTTGATCGCATAGGGTGTTCCCTTGGCGCTGCGGCACTTATGCTGCCAGTTTTCACCATACTGCCCGGCAGTAAAGCCGAAAGCCGTGTTCGTCATTTCCTCCAGCGTGAGCAGAAACAGCTTTCCCTGTTCCGGGCGCTCGATCAGCGCGTTCATCAAAGGATCCCCCTGCAGAATGCTGTTCAGCACGTCATTCGCAAGATACGGGCAAAGATCGCTGTCCTCAAAGCGTTCAAGACGGCGGTATGTACGGTTTTCGATCACCTTCTGGTTCGTTTCAAAAATCACCTGACTCGTATCGATAATATCTTCGGTGAGCAGCAGCGCCCTTCCCCCCTCCGCCTCAAGCACACGCCACAAAAGCGGCCTGCGGGTGCCATCGGCCTCGTAAGGATAGGACCCCATTTCCACATAGCAATAGCCGCCGTTATAACCGGTGATCTCTCCGGCCAGACATACCGGCGCCAAAGTAAAGGAAAGGATCATCACGCTCAGCAGCGTCCTGTACATCCGTTTTCTGAACATTTCCAGTTTTCCTCCATCCGGAACAAAAATGAATACTTCTACATATATAATATAGCGCGAAAAGGTCGCAAAGTCAACCTGCACAAAAAGCAGGACAATCGCTTACGAAACAGTAATAGCGATGTGGACCTCATCCGGCGCTCCGCGCTTCCGATTGCGCCGGATGAGGTCCTTGGTATCACTTCAGTTTCGTAAGCGATTGCCCTGGCACAAAAAGCCGTTTCATCCGTTTGGCTGTTCAGAAACACCTGATCCGCCTGATCCGCCTGATCCGCCCGTTTTACAAATTGAATAATAATTTACAAAACATCCTTGATGTGATATGATAAATAAACAGGATCCATTATCACCATGAATAAACGGAGGCCAAAAGATGGATTACGGATATTTTGATGACAGCCGGCGGGAATATGTGATCACCCGTCCCGACACCCCCTATCCCTGGATCAACTATCTGGGAAGCGAGGATTTCTTTTCTCTCATGAGCAACACTTCCGGCGGCTACACCTTCTATAAGGACGCCAGGCTGATGCGCATCACCCGCTACCGTTACAATAATGTGCCCACTGACGTGGGCGGCCACTATTTCTACATCAAGGATGGCGACACTGTGTGGAATCCCGGCTGGCAGCCCACCCGCACACCGCTGGATCAGTACGAATGCCGGGTCGGCACCGGCTACACCAGCATCCGTTCCGAAAAGAACGGCATCAAAGCGGAGCAAACCGTAATGGTACCCCGTGGATACACTGCAGAGGTGACCCGACTCACGCTGGAAAACACCACTTCACAGCCCAAGGCCGTTTCCCTCTTCAGCTTCATTGAGTTCTGCCTGTGGAATGCGCAGGATGACAGCACCAATTTCCAGCGCAACTATGCGCTGGCAGAAATGGAATTTGAACGGAACGGCGCCGTCATTTATCACAAGACGGAATACCGTGAACGCCGCAATCACTACGCGGTATATGCGGTCAACTGTGATGTGGATGGCTATGATACCGACCGTGAAAGCTTCATCGGCCTGTATAACGGGTTTGGTGATCCCGACGTGGTCAAAAACGATCAGCCCAAGAATACTGATGCACACGGCTGGGCTCCCATCGGAAGCCACTGCATCCGCAGAGTGCTCAAGCCCGGTGAAAAGCAGAGCTTCATTTTTGTTCTTGGCTACTGCGAAAACCCGGTCGATCAGAAGTTCACCGCACCCGGTGTGATCAACAAGGCCCCCGCCCATAAGCTGCTCAAAGAATTTGAAACCGATGAACAGTTTGACGTAAAATTCAGCGCCCTGAAGGAATACTGGGACGGCCTGCTCAGCCATTTCACCATCAGCACGAACGATGAAAAGCTCAACCGTCAGGTCAACATCTGGAACCAGTATCAGTGCATGGTCACCTTCAATATGAGCCGCAGCGCCTCCTATTTTGAAAGCGGGATCGGCCGCGGCATGGGCTTCAGGGACTGCAGCCAGGATCTTCTGGGCTTTGTGCATCTGATCCCTGAAAGAGCAAGAGAACGGATCATGGATATCGCTGCCACCCAGTTCCCCGACGGCAGCGCCTATCACCAGTATCAGCCCCTCACAAAGCGCGGCAATGAAGGCGTGGGATCCGGTTTCAATGATGATCCGCTGTGGCTCATTTTTGCCGTCGCAGCCTACATCAAGGAAAGCGGCGACATGAGCATTCTTTCCGAAAAAGTAGATTTTGACAACGATCCTTCCCTGGCAGATACGATGTTGGAGCATCTGCGCCGTTCCTTCCGCTACATTGCCACACACAAAGGCCCCCACGGTCTGCCTCTGATCGGCAGGGCCGACTGGAACGACTGTCTTAACCTGAACTGCTTCTCTGCTGAGCCCGGAGAATCCTTCCAGACGGTCACGAACAACGATACCGGCATTGCCGAGAGCGTGTTTATCGCCGGTATGTACGTAAGTGTAGCAGAGGATTATGCCCGCCTGTTTGAAATGAACGGCGATGCTGCCGAAGCGGATTTTGCAAGAAAAGAGAAGGAAAGCATGATCCAGGCCGTGGAGTCTGCCGGCTGGGACGGCGAATGGTTCGTGCGGGCCTACGATGCCTACGGTCACAAGGTGGGCAGCAGCGAATGCGACGAAGGCAAGATCTTCATCGAGCCGCAGGGCATGTGCGTGATGGCAGGCATCGGTCTTGAAAACGGCATGGCCCAGAAGGCAATGGATTCCACCCGCGACCTTCTGGAATTTGAGCATGGGATCGTGCTGGTCTATCCCGCCTACACCCGGTATCATCTGGAGCTAGGCGAGGTTTCCTCCTATCCCCCGGGATTCAAGGAAAACGGTTCCGTCTTCTGCCATAACAATCCCTGGATCATTCTGGCTGAGACCCGTCTTGGCCATGGTGACCGTGCCTTCGAGCTTTACCGCAAGATCGCTCCGGCCTACATCAAGGATCAAAAGCTGCACCGCACGGAGCCCTATGTTTACGCCCAGACCATCAACGGTAAGGAATCGCCTTTGCCGGGTGAAGCCAAGAACAGCTGGCTTACCGGCACCTCCGCATGGAATTTCTATGCCGTATCTCAGGGCATTCTGGGCATCAAACCGGAATTTGACGGCCTGATGCTGGATCCCTGCCTCCCCGCATCCCTGAAGGAAGTGACCGTTCACCGTTCCTTCCGCGGAAGCGAATATGAGATCCGCATCTGCAATAACGCGGGCGGCGAAAAAGGAAAGATCTCTCTCGTTGTGGACGGCAAACCCATCAGTGGGCAGATCGTTCCCCTGTCTGACAAAGCAGGCAGCACGGTTCAGGTTCAGGTGTCGATCAACTGATAAATCAAATACCGGTGTGACCCTTCTCTTCCCGGGAAAGCGGTCACACCGGTATTTTTTCTTTTGTTCTTTCAGAAGGATCAAATGTCCTTCCCGGTCACTTCCAGCTGACGCAGGGATGGGAATGCGGAAGGATCGAAGCTTTTCACCATTCTTTCCAGTCTCATCCAGCGGATCTTTTCTTTTCTGCAGGGGATCTGCTGCCTTTCTCCGGTTTTCTGAAGGCTGAATGAAACCTCCGTGCCATCGCTGAAGCAGGCATGGCCTTCCGTCCACCAGGCATCATGCGGAAAATCGGCCCGAAGGATCAAAGTGAAGCTCTCCATATCGATTTCCCGGCCAAAATCCAGAAGGCACCATGCGTCCTCTCTGGCACCGATGCCCCAGCTTTCAAAGGGCCATTCCCCATGACTGGTGTTGTAGTGAAGGCCGTCGATCACATTGCGGGCGGCGAAGCAGCTTTCTCCCCTGGTTTCCACATTGGCAGTGCAATGAGGATAAAAATCGGTATCGCCTCTCAGATCCAGCGGGTTCACGGCAATATTCCGGTTGGCCTTTACCTCATCCTCCCTCATGGTCCTTGCTGCGGCAATATGACGCTTCTGATCAAAAATGCCCGGGCAATACGCCATACGATGCTCCCCCATCGGAACCATCCAGGTCATTTTCCCTTCAGGAAGGTATACTTCGCCTTCCCGGATCGCGGCATCCATCTGCACTTTCAGATGTCTGGCCGTGTCGCAAACGATCTCGAAGCGATCGCCTTCCTCATACACCCGGTCAAAGCACAGCAAGGTTTCTTCCCTTCCGGTGTTTTCAAAAAGGATGTTTCCTGCCCGGTCACATAATGACAGCGTGATCATGCTTTTCCCTCCGTATCAGGCGGCTGCCTTTTTCCGTTTGTCCAGAAACGTGGGTCGGTCCCGCAAAGCTTGCACAGCGCTTCGGTAAAAAAATAGTCGCCATATATCATGTTGACGTTCTCCCCTGCCTGGTCCCCATGATAACGGGCGGTGCAGTGGGTAAGAAGGCCAACGGTATTGTCGCTCAGGTCACAGCAAAGGTCGATCAGCCCATCCAATAAGCGCATAGCGGCTTCACGGTATCGCCGGTTTCCAGTCACCTCCGCCAGTTCCAGATAGCCGCAGGCCGCGATCGCTCCGGCCAGATTGTCAATACGTACCGGTTCCCGCGGCTGACAAAAATCACAGTCGGTAAGCCCATCCTCACGGATATGCTTTTCAAAATATGCCGCGATCTTCTCCGCTGTTTCCAGATATTCCGTCTTTCCGGTGTTGATATAGGCAAGGGTGAAGCCATACAGGCCCCAGGCCTGACCGCGGCTCCAGCTGCTCTCAGGTGAAAAGCCCTGCCCCTGAGGCACGCTCACTTCATTTCCGGTTTCGGGGTCAAATTCCACGATATGGCGAAGCGATCCGTCCTCCCTCACAAAATGCACTTTTGTCGTATCAGCATGGATCTCCGCCACCTTGCAAAAACGCGGGTCACCTGTAAGGGCGGAAGCAGTGAAAAGCAGGCTCAGGTTCATCATGCAGTCCACTATAGCGTAACCCACCCGTTCCGGTTCGTTCCAGGCGCGGATAAAGCCGACAGGATTGAACCGGCCCATCAGCAGCCCGGCTGCATGAAGAAGATCCCGTTTTGCCTCCTCCCGACCGGTCAGAAGATGATCCGCTCCGGCAGAAAGAAGATACATAAAGCCCACATCGTGGTTCAGCTTGTTAAAGCTGCGGAATTCTCCTGCCAGCACTTCCCCGGTGCGGCGGGCTTCCCGAAGAAAAGCTTCATCTCCGCTGCGATGATAAAGCTGCCACATCATTCCAGGCCAGAAGCCGTTGGTCCACCAGCTTTCTCCGTCAAAAGGAGAAGGCAGCCAGTTTTTCCCCTCGCCAATGTAGGGAATATGTCCCAAAGCAACCGCTTTATCGATCCCATTCCGGTATTTTTCGGTCACTCTGTCCAGAATTTTTTCATAATCCTTCAGCAATTCGGATCACCTCTTCCCAAATGCCGTCAACAGGCTTTTCACCCGCGTAGGCATAAACAGCACAGATCAAACGGGTGTGTCCTTTCTTCACATGCGTCATCAGCATGGGAAGCAGTGTGCGCGGCCACATCAGGTTGGTGTTGGGTTCGGGACTGATCACCTCGCCCTTTTCCCAGCCCTTTATCGCCCAGATCGCACTGGTACCGCTCTGCGCTGCAGCCTGTGCCATCGTTTCCGTCTGTTCTGCCCTGGCAGGGACCCGTTCAGCCATGCGAGTGCCCGGCCAATCCTTTTCCACCGAAAAAGCGCCTTCCGCAGCTTCCAGATCCCGCTCGGAATCAATATCGTGCACCCTTAAATGCCAGTTTCCCAACGGGATCACCCGGCTATGCACCCGCACCCCATCCATCGGCCGCCAGGTGAAGCGCACTTCATTTTCAGTAATCTCATATTCGTCACAGCCGCTGCGGCCATGCCACAATCCCCTGTCGCCCCTGAAAACCAGCATGCTGTCATAAGCGCCTTTTTTTAGGGTGCCTGCTTCCTTCACCACAGAAAACGCAAAGCGCGTGGAATAAACGAATTTCTCGTATTTTTCATCCTCGTGCATGTGCTCATAGGCATGATTGCCCGCGGTGTAGGCAAGCACGGTGCGGTTCTCCCGGTCTCTCGTAATCAGCAGCCTGGCCTGGGCATCCAAAAACCGTTCCGGAGGCAGATACGGTTCTTCCTCCGCCTGCCAGAAGGGATCCTCTTCCGGCAGAGCCAGAGGAGCAAACACCTTCATGCACCAATAGGGCGATCCGGGAGCATTATACCCCTCCGTCATCAGCATATTTGGATAGCCGTAGCCAATGGTGAGCACGTGATCCCGATCAAAAACAGGCTTGTTCATCCAGGCACGCAGGTTTCGAAACAGCAGCCCCTTTACCTGCCCTGCCGTGAGCGGGGAAGCATCCGCCCCGCTGAGCGCCAGCGCTGAAAAGAAACTGCTTTGGGCAAAACGGTAGGTAAGGCTGCGGCCATAGGGCAAACCCATTCCCTCAGCATCAAACCAGCAGCCAAAACGGGGAGCGATCAGACGGGCCCGTTCCATAAATCGGGCGGAGCGTTCGGGATCCAGGTCCTTCATCACCTTTGCGTAAACAAGACCGTAATAGTGGAAGGCCCACATGGTATAATAATCACGCTGGGTCGCCTTGTCATGATACCAGCCGTTTTTTTCATAGTGGCTTTCAAGAATATCCAGGTCGCTCCTGAGACGATCCTCATTAAAGGGACGTCCCACATTCCTAAACCCCGTATTCACAAGCACCCGGAAAAACAGCCAGTTATTCAGGGGCATTTCCCAGTGATTGATCTGATCGAGCCAGGTAAACAGCCGGTCCTGCTCAGGCGCGGAAAGCTCATCCCACATTCGTTCCCGGATCAGGCAAAGGCCCATGCCCATCACAGCCATTTCCACCATGCGCTGATCAAAATCGCCTATATCACCCCAATATTCCGGGTCGTCAGGATCGGTCCCGTGAACGATTCCTTCCTTCCAAAGGGGCCAGAATTCTTCCGCAGAAGCGCATTTCCCGGCCAGCATAGGCACCAGCGCCCACATGACCCGTGAAAAGCCTTCCATCCCGGCTATTCCCTCATCGTAAAAAGCGCCGGTATTTCCAAGGATCAAACGGCTCTTACCGGGAGTAAGATAGCGGATCAGAGGCCTGATCATCGAAGCCGCCAGTTCCTCCAGATCCTTTCTTGTTTTAAGCTCTATCATTTCCTTATCCTTTCAAGCCGGAGGTGGCAATCCCTTCGATAAAGTATTTCTGCAGGAACAGGAACACCACGGTGACAGGCAGAAGCGAGCACACCGACACTGCCATGATCAGATGGTAATCGCTGGAATTTTCCTGAATGAAGCGCTTGATACCCACCTGGATGGTTTTGTTTTCATCCCTGGTCAGGTAAATCATGGGGCCCATATAGTCATTCCAGGTGCCCACAAAGGTGAAGATCACCAGGGTTGCGATCGCCGCCTTGGAAAGCGGAAGCATAATGCGAGCCCAGATACCGTATTCGCTCAGCCCGTCAATACGGGCGGCTTCACACAGATCTGTGGGAATATTCTGATAAAACTGACGCATCAGGAAAACCCCAAAGGCGGAGAAGGATTGTAAAATTATGATGGCCCATCTTGTGTCATACAATCCCACTGAGCGCAGCATGATAAACTGCGGCAGCATATAAGCCTGCCATGGCACTGCAATGGTGAGGATATAGCAGATAAAGAGCACATCCCTTCCCCGGAAGTTGAGCTTTGCAAAAGCATAAGCCGCAAACGAGGAAGTGAGCGTCTGAATGAACGTGACAATAAGAGCAATGATCGCCGTATTTTTCAGATAGGTAACCAGAGGAACCTTTTTCCAGATCAGAGAATAGTTTTCCCAATGGAAGGTTTCCGGGATCCATTTCATCGGATAGGTGAACACTTCCCTGTCCAGCTTCAGGGAGGCGGAGATCATCCACACGAAGGGGATCAGGGTGAAGAGCGCCACCAGGATCAGGATCAGATAAATGAAAACACGCTTGATCACAGAGGCAGTGCCGGCCTTCCCCTTCACCGGTCCCGTGCTTGCTTTGATCGTTCTTTCTGTCATTGCGGCTCCTCCCCTCTCAGTCATTCGCAAATTTCTTCTCGGAAGAGAACTGGATAATGGTCACCGCAAGCACAATGACCAGCAGCACCATGGAAATGGCACTGGCTATGCCGTAGTTGAACTTGCTGAAGGCCTGGTCGTAAATGTAAGTGACCAGCATTTTGGTGCTGCGCCCCGGGCCGCCCTCCGTCATGATCGCCACCACGTCATAGATCTTGAAGCAGGAAATGATCATCATAATGGAAGCGAAGAACGTGGTAGGCCGCAGCTGCGGCAGTGTTACGTGGAAGAACTGCTGGGCCTTGCCCGCCCCGTCCACTGTGGCGGCTTCATACAGCTCGGCAGGCACGCCCTGCAAAGCAGCCAGATAGATCACCATGTAATAACCCATATTACGCCAGACGCTCACCAGAATGATCGCCCAGATGGCCATGGAGCTGTCAGCCGTCCAGCTTTTATTAAAGGGAATGCCGAAAATGTTGATCAGCTGGTTCACAGGGCCGTCCTTCATCAGCATAAAGTTCCAGCACACGCAAATCGCGATCATCGACGCCACATATGGGAAAAAGAAGATCGCACGGAATGCCACAGAGCCCTTCACGGCTTTGTTGAGCACCATGGCCAGAGCAATGGAGCAAACCAGGGTGAGCGGCACGGTGACTACCGTGTAGTAAGAAGTGTTTTTAAGCGCGATTCCCAAATCGACCTTATTGAACAGATAAGGAAGATATTCAAAGAAACCCATGTCTGCGATCTTCTTCGTTTTGAAGATCTCCGCAAAATTGCCCAGTCCCACCCATTCCAGTGTGCTCAGCGCTCCCCCGCTC
This sequence comes from Clostridia bacterium, assembly GCA_045617125.1. GTDB lineage: Bacteria > Bacillota > Clostridia > Christensenellales > Aristaeellaceae > ZC3RG03. The sequence goes on from JAZLIA010000092.1 coordinate 14,447, forward strand.
CATTTGGAAAAGGAAAGCATCACCGATGCGATCACGGGGATCATGGTGATCAGGAAAAAGCCGATAAAATTGGGTGCAATAAAGGATAGAGCGATCAGGGTGTTTTTTCTTTCCAGCCTGCCCATCCTGTGCCTTTTTCGGTTATTTGCCACAGACATCGTTTTCTTCTCCCTTCGAAAAAGCGGGGAAAGCGAGTTGATCGCTTTCCCCGCCTTGTTGATTCGGGTCAAATCTCCTTAGCGGAGGTTTTCACTCAGTTACCGAGCACCTCGGCAACACGCTCGTTCATTTCCGCAATGCCTTCTTCAACGGAATACTCCCGGGTCATGATCAGGGAATGTTCTTCGTTCAGAATGGTGGAAATGTCAGAGGAGAACTCGCTGGCAGGCATTTCGACGCCCACATAAGCAGGGATCAGAGCAGCCAGGCTGGCTTCGTCAGTGGGGAAGCCTTCAGCGGAAGCCATGCCGGTCGCAACAGCTTCGGAGACCCAGGCGGGACGGGTGCCGGTGGAAGCGGTGGCCAGAGAGCCTTCTTCGCCGCACAGCCAGGAGATGTAATCCCAGGCCAGATCCTTGTTGGCGGACTTGGCATTGATCATCGCACCGGTCAGGTTGCCGAAGGAAGAACCGGCAGCAACGCCATCCTTATGAGGCACGGAAACGATGCCCCAGTTGAAGTTGCAGGTGCCGTCCTTGTTGTAGCCGATCAGAGTGGAAACATACCAGTAGCCCATGGGCATCATGGCGATGTTGCCGTTGGCGAAAGCTCCGCTGTAGTGCAGGCCGGAAGCCTTCACTTCGCTGTAAGCCATGCAGCCGCCGGCATCTTCGATCTTCTGATAGAGATCATAGAAGTAAGCCATGTCATCATACTCACCGTCGATCAGGGTGTTGATGCCGTCGCACACATCCCAGTTGACCACAGCGCTCAGCCAGGTGTGATAGTGAGTGCCGTAATTGCCGTTGCCGCTCATCGCGATGGCCAGGTCAGCATATTCATCCCAGGTCATATCATTGGTGGGATAAGCCTTGCCGGCGGCATCGAACAGATCCTTGTTGTAGAACAGCACCCAGAAGTCGGAACGGAAGGGCAGCGCATACTGTGTTCCGTCGATGGCATAGTTGGCTTCCATGCCAACAAAGCCGCTCAGGTCCATGCCGCTCTTCTCGATGTAGGGGGTGAGGGGCTCTTCATAACCAGCCTTCTGCCAGTTGATCATGTCAGTGATTTCCTTCACCATGAAGATATCGCTGGTGTCGCCGCCGCTCAGCATGGTGCTGGCTTTCACGGCATAATCCTGAGACGCAACGTCAACGTACTCGATCTTCACACCGGGATGAGAAGCTTCATACGCATCCTTCTGCGCGATCAGATAGGGGGTGGTGTTGGCATCCCAGGTAACGATGGTCAGGACCTGCTCATCCTCAGCAAAGGCAAAGCTTGCCAGGGTGAGGAGCATCATGACGGCCAGAACCAGAGACAGTACCTTTTTCATTTCTGTTCCTCCTTGTTGTTCAGCGGATCGGACCCGATCATCCGGATCAGTCGTAACCGCTTACATTAATGATAATTCTATTATACACGAACCCTTCACAATGTCAAGTCAGCATGAAACCATAATATTCCATTTCCGGCCTATAAAAGCGATTTTTCCGTTATGTGAGCAGCGTAAGGATCGGGATGGAGAGGAAGCACACCATGGTGCTGAGCAGACAGCAATCCGCCGTCAGTTCGCGGCTGCTCCCATGCATTTCTGCCAGGTTGAACAGCACCGAAGCACAAGGAGTGCCGGAAAGGATGACCATCGAGGCGCGCACCACCGGGCTCACCGGCAGGAACACCACCAGCACAAACGTGAACAGCGGGAACAGGAACAGCTTGAGCAGCGCCGCCGCATAGGCTTCCTTTCTCAAAAACACTTCCTTCACCGACATATCGGCAAGGCGGATCCCCAGGATGAAAAGGCACAGCGGGGTGCACATATCCCCCACCAGCTTGATCGCGCTTTTCACTTCCGCGGGCATGATGCCCGGAACCCCAAGCGCACACAGCACCGCAGCCGCCAGGCAGGAAATGCCGGTGGGGTTCACAAGCGCGTTCTTCAGCGAGATGTACTTCCTGTTCCCCGTCAGCTCATACACCCCCACGGTGAAAGCCAGCACATTCATGCTGAGAATGTAGGCAATGGAAAACGCTGAGGCTTCGGGATGATCGGGAAGCAGCACCCGCACGATGGGAAGGCCGAAAAAGCCCACATTGCCCATCACCGACGATGCGCAGAGGATCTCATCCGCCCCGATCTTTCGGATCACGACCTTCGTGAGCACCATAAACAGGGTCATTGCCGCAAGAGACAGTAAAAAAAATATCCCGATATCCTTGATCAGGTCCAACGTGAAATTCTGTTCAAACAGGGCATTCAGGATCATGCAGGGCGAGCAGATATAGATGAGCACCCCGGACAGACCGGGCAAATGCTGAGGAAGCGCCTTCTTTCCCTTGCACACCAGAAAGCCCGGAACGATGTACATGAGTGTAAGCAGCACATTTCCCAAAGCGGTCAGAAAAGACTGTAGCATGGAAGCCTCCTTTTCAATGGAAACGCATCATAAATGTCTACCTGTCTACCTGCGTATCATACCACGGAAAGCACCCCATTACAATGCCTTTGTAAAATGCATCCGGCATCGCAGAGGAAAATGGTCAAAAGCCGACATGCCAAAAGGGATTTCACGAAAGATGTCGAACTATTACTGAACCGGTTGTCGGAAATAAACGTTTTGCGAAGCGGCGGAAAAAAGCAGCTGACCGTAAAGCTGTTCCATCCGCTGCACGAAAATGCTGATCAAATGACATCCGAACAAGCCATTCCGGCATCATGCCGCACAAGGAAGTATTTGGGAAATGGGAGGGTTATTGACCATTGATGAAAAATGTCAGAAAGGTTTTCGTGGTTGGAAACAGAAGCGAAGGGAATCCTGTCGGGACTAACAAGCCGGGAGCGCCAACGCTCCCGCTGCAGTCCGGTATGCCTGCAAAGCTCAGGGTCGCGGCTTATTGCCGAGTGAGCACATTGGCAGAAGAACAGGACCTTTCCTATGAAACGCAGTGTTCCTATTACGAGCAAACGCTCAACGCGGATCCGAACATGGAGCTGGTCGGGGTTTATGGCGATCACGGTTCCTCCGGCCTGCGCCTCGATGAAAGAAATGAATTTCAAAGGCTGCTCAGAGACTGCGAAGCCGGAAAGATCGATGCCATCTACACAAAATCGGTTTCAAGACTGGCAAGAAATGCGATCGACTGTCAAAAAGCGCTGGATCACCTTCATAAGCATGGGGTTTTTGTGTGTTTTGAAAAAGAAAACATCCGAAGCGATGATATGCAGCTGAGCCTGATACTGAAATTTCTCTCCAGCATGGCGCAGGAAGAAAGCAACAGTCAAAGCCAAAGCATCAAATGGGTGGTGGACCATAATGCCGAGATCGGAAAACCGGCGTATAAGTGCTGCTACGGATATCGGAAAGCCCAGGCACTGACAAACGAGATTCTCCCCAAAGGCGAGCGGCATAATTGGATCGTTTTTGAAAAAGAAGCAGAAACTGTTCGGCTCATGTTCAGCATGATCCTGCAGGGTTTCACCACCTACGAGGTGGCAAAGCAGCTGACAGCATTGGAACAGGAAAAAGGCAGCAGCTTTGAGTGGAAATCCTGCAAGATCCCGTGGATGCTCAAAAATGTGGCCTACAAAGGCGACATTCAAACTCATAAAACCGTTGTTCTGGATTATCTCAGCGGTAAGGCCGTGCCCAATAACGGTCTTCATGACAGTTTCTATCTGAAAGGTCACCATGAACCGATCATAGGCGAAAAAGAGTTTGAAACAGTGCAAAAGATCATTGAAGAACGCAGCCGGATCTGGAAGGAGAAAAGAGCATGATCGAATCAGGCAAGGTGATCCCCCAAATGCGGGATGATGATGTGATCATTGAGCGCTCCGACATAGCGGACAGGGTTCAGATCATCAGAAGAAAAGAAGTTCCATCCGTTCAAAGACCCCGCACCCTTGTAGCAGCCTACTGCAGAGTGAGCACGGATCTGGAAGAGCAGCAAAAGAGCCTGGATCATCAAATGGCTTCCTACAGAAAGATCATTCTGGAGCATCCGGGTTGGGAACTGGCAGGCATTTACGCAGACCCCGGCGTGACCGGCACGAGCGTGAAAAAAAGAAAAGAATTTCTGCGGATGATCGAGGATGCAAAGGCAGGAAAGATCGACCACATCTTAGCCAAGTCCACCTCCCGTTTTGCAAGGAATACGGAAGATATGCTGAAATACACCCGAATGCTCCGAAGCATCGGGGTGGGCGTATATTTCGAGAAGGAAAAGATCGACACCCTGCAAGGTTCATCGGAAATGCTGCTCACCATCTATGCCGCATTCAGCCAGGAGGAATCCCACGACCTTTCCGAATCCGGCAAGGCGGGCTTCAGAATGCGGGCAAAGCAGGGAAAGGCCCAGTTTTCAAAGCTTTACGGCTACACCAGCACCAAAAAGGAAAAATGGATCCCGGTTCCGGAAGAAGCCAAAGTAGTCACACGCATTTATAACCTTTATATGAAAGGCTTCACTGTGAACGAGATCAGCAGGCTCCTGAATGATGAAAACATCCCAACGCCAAAAAACGCGTTCGGCGGCTGGCTTCCCGCAAGCATCAGCAGCATACTCAAAAACGAAAAATACGCTGGGGACTTTCTCATTCAGAAAACCTACACGGAAGATCATCTCACCCATCGAAAACGTTCCAATCGGGATATGACGCTTCCGCAGTATTTTATTGAAAAAAATCACACGCCCATCGTTTGCAGAGAAACATATGATGAAGTTCAGCTGATATCGAAGCTGCGGGAAAAAGCGGGCTGCTTCTCCCTGTATCCGTATTACGGGTTTCTGTTCTGTCCGTTATGCGGCGAAAAACTGGCTTCCTGTTCTTTGGAGACCGCTTCACGGCCAAGGGGATGGTTTTGCCCCGGGAATTTCCGGGAAGGTAAAACAGTAAGAGGCGTAAGAAGCAGCTGCCCGCCCTTTGTCATAGATGAAGACCTGCTGAGCGAAGTGATGCTCAAAGCCATTCTGAGCCTCCGGGATGACGATTTCGCCCCGGAAATACGAAAGGAACTTCCTTTTATACAGGGAAGGATCAAGCAGACCGGAAGAATGGAGCGCTGGTTCCTGCGGCTCCTGGTAAAAAGCATCACGCTCGCCTCCTGGCAGTCGGTAATGATCCACTGGGCAAATGAAAGGAAAACGCATCTGAAGCTGAACATCAGGGAAGCCAGAAAACATCCGCTTCCCAGCGTTGATGAGATCCGGAAAAACGAAACCGTATACGGCGGTGTGGTCTTACGCAATTACATTTTTGAAAGTGTAACGCAGGGGATCAAACACCGAAGTGAATACATTGACAGCCTTATCATTGAACAGGCAAAGGATCACTCCCTGCCGAAGGTGAAAAGGAAAAACAAATAAACGCCGAGGAAAAACGATGCAGATAACAAGAACACAAAGCAAATGGGAAACAAAGATCCTGAAAGTCGGCGCCTATGCCCGAGTGAGTACAGATAAGGAAGATCAGGAAGGATCCTATGAGACCCAGGTCAGTTACTTTTCCGATCTGATCCGGGCAAATCCACGCTGGCAGCTGGTCCGCATTTACACGGATCAGGGCAAAAGCGGTTTGCGCGCTGCGAAACGTCCCGGCTTCATGCGCATGATGAACGATGCCTTGACCGGCAGATTGGATCTGATCCTGGTCAAGTCCATTTCACGGTTTGCAAGAAACAGTCTTGAAGCTCAGGAATACGCCCACAGGCTGAAAGAGCTGGGGGTGGAAGTGCGTTTCGAGCGTGAAGGTTTTTCCACCTTCGACGCCCAGTCGGAAATGGTTTTCAACTTTCTTACAGCGATAGCGGAAGAAGGCTCCAAAAGCATCAGCGACAACATTCGTGTCACCTACAAAAGCCTTGCCGAGCAGGGGATCCGTCATCTTGGAAATAACCGTGTGCTCGGTTATGATGAAATGGATGGGAAGCTCGTACCAAATGAGCAGGCCTGGATCCCAAAGCTGATATTTGAAGCTTACGCAAATGATGTGCCGGTCAGCACGATCATTCAATTGCTGAAAGACAAAAATGCGAAAAGAATGAAATCGATGAAGGATTTTGAGTCCATAACGATCAACACCATTCTGAAAAACGAGATCTATGTGGGCGACCGGCAGCTTCAAAAAGCACCGCATTCAGATTATAAAACAAAGCGTCCCGTGCCGGGCGCCAGCTATGAGACCTTTTTTATCGAGGATGATCATGAGGGCATCGTGAGCAGAGAGGTATGGAATAAAGTCCAGGCAAGGCTTGAAGCCACGAAGGAGCAAAGATCCAAAGGCATCCACGTGAAGCGTCATTCCCATTTTCTTTACGGCAGGATCATCTGCGGAGAGTGCGGCAAACCAATGACACGAAAGACCACAGGAGATCATCAAAAGGTCTGGATCTGTAAGGACAGAAAGCTGGGAACAAAAGGCAGCGGCTGCCGCAACCTTATCATCCATGAGGATCAGCTGCTTTCCTCTCTGGCAAAAGCAATGGGCCTGCGTTTAAATAACAGGCATGACACGGATGAACTTCTCTTTGCCGATCTGATATCGGCCAGGCTCTTTCAAGATGGAACCATCGAGGTTTCCACATAAACCAGTTCGTAAATGCATCAACCGATCCGCTCATAAGCGCCTGGCCCCCTCCAGTCCTTCCCGTTTTCAGAGCATGTTTCTTCCTATTATATATTCACCCCTCCAGCCCACTTTGCAGCCCCCTTTCCGTCATGGAAAGGCGGACGCAGCAAGGTGGGCTTTTTATTCCTTGTTTTTTCCGCTCCCGCCCATACGATACGTTCCCCCTGCCTCCCCTCTCCCCCACTCGCAAATAAATGCTGAAAAAACACCGCCCGGAAATGTAGTCCTGTAGGAGTGTTTGGTTCCTCGTCGCGACGAAGTGGATGGGGATGAAGCGGAAAAGACCTGAAACGACTAAGAATAAGCAGAGGTTTGAATGATAAAGCGACTGCATCACACAGCGATCATTGTCAGCTCCGAAGAAGGAGTTGATTTCTATAAAGAGCTTGGCTTCGTCGAAGAAAACAGGATCGACCGCGGCTATGATCAGATCGTGTGGTTGGCTGGATACGGTGAAAAACTGGAGTTGTTTATTGATGCTACCCATCCTGCAAGGATAACAAACCCGGAGGCATTAGGGCTTCGGCATCTTGCTTTCGAGGTGGATGATGTTGATGCAGAGTGGGAAAGACTGAGCAGATACAACCCTGAACCGATAAGAATAAAAGAAGATGACAAGAAAGTGTTCTTTGTGAAGGATCCGGATGGCTTGCCGATTGAGATAAGAAATTAACGAGGAAGATAGTATGTTCGGAGCAGTGGTATTGATTATTCTTGGTGTGTTATTAGGAATCATGTTTCTTTTAGGTGTTATAGCATTTATAAAGAAACCCGGATCAGTTTATAAGAATCAGCCCGAACAGCAAAACCCCATGGAGGGTAAAAAAGTAAAGTTCGTGGAAGACGCGAACGATAAAGAAAACGCGGATGGTGTTAGAGGTCATCTTGTAGCTGTAGGTATGAGTGAGAAACGGAGAGGATTCTACGAGAATATTATTAAGAGAGCGTTGGATGTGATTCTTTCTTTTGGTGGACTCGTAGTACTGTCTCCGGTTTTTTTTGCTTTGATCATTGCAATATTAGTTGACGATCCCGGTCCTATCTTTTTCACTCAGAAGCGTGTTGGAAAAAACAAGCAATACTTCAAGCTGCACAAGTTCCGCAGCATGAAGATGTCAACGCCTCACGATGTGCCCACGCACATGCTTGAGAATCCTGACCAGTACATAACCAAGGTTGGAAGATTTATCAGAGCACATAGTTTAGATGAGCTCCCGCAGATTTGGGACATATTTATAGGGAATATGAGCGTTATCGGTCCGAGACCGGCTCTATGGAATCAGGATTTACTTATTGCTGAAAGAGACAAGTATGGCGCAAATGATGTGAAACCGGGATTGACCGGTTGGGCGCAGATAAACGGACGAGACGAACTGAAGATTCCAGAGAAAGCTAGGCTTGATGGAGAGTATGCTCAGAATATTGGTTTAAGGATGGATATAGGAGTTTTTCTAAAATCTATTCATGTAATTGGAAACGATGATTCAATCGTTGAAGGCAGGATTAGGAAATGATGGATACTCAGAAAAAGAGAATACTCTTCTTATCGAATCACTTTATTACGTTGTATTCCTTTAGAAAAGAATTAATCAAAAAACTAGTCGATGATGGTAATGATGTTTATCTTTCTATTCCTGAAGATGAAGATGGTTATTTTGAAAAACTGGGATGCAACATTATTTTGACCGAAATTGATCGTCGAGGTGTTAACCCTAAAAACGATATCAAACTAGTTGCGTTTTATAAGAAAATGATTCCAGAGATTAATCCGGATATTATATTCTCGTATACGATCAAACCCAACATTTATGGCTGTATTGCAAGCGGGAAAAAGTATAAGCAGATTTGTAACATTACTGGAACTGGAGCTACCTTTCTAAAGGATAATATTATTGCAAAAATCTGTAAGATCCTGTATAGGATTTCAGTTCGGAACTGCTATAAAGTTTTTTTCCAAAATGCTGGCGATAGGGATTTCTTTGTTAATAACAACTTAGTTAAGAATAATTATGAGATGCTCCCTGGCTCTGGATGCAATCTACAAGAGCACTGTTATCTCCCGATGCCGAATGATGAAATAATGCGTTTCATTTTTATAGGTCGTGTAATGAAACTTAAAGGAATAGATGAGTATCTTGAAGCAGCAAGAATAGTGCATGCAAAATACCCAAATACTGAATTCTTGATTGCGGGATGGAATGAAGAAGATGAATATAAGAGAATCGTTGCAGAATATCAGGAACAAGGATTTGTAAATTACATTGGCTTTAGAAATGATATTGGTGATTGGATAGCAAAGTGTAATTGTACTGTACTTCCATCACACGGTGGAGAAGGAGTTCCAAACGTTTTGTTGGAAAGTGCTGCAACTGGCCGGGCATGTATCGGATCAACAATTAATGGAACTAAGGATATAATAGATAATGGCAAAACTGGATACCTGTTTGAAACCGGAAATGAAAAAAGTCTTGTAGAGGCAATAGAAAAGTTCATATTGCTCTCCCCCGAGGAAAAAGAAAAGATGGGGATGTACGGAAGAACAAAAGTTGAACAAGAATTTGATCGCGAAATCGTTATAAAAAAGTATTGTGACGAAGTTGCTAAAGCGTAAGGAGAGTCTGATGAATAAATACATTCATGCCGCATATTGTGTTCCTTGTGGAATGCTAAAGATGGCTATGTTGAAAATAGGCGGATGGAAAAACTTTCGAGGCTCAAGATTGTGTATGATATCTCCGCTAACAGAAATTACGCTTGATAAAGGCGGCCATCTTGAGATTGGAAACAAGTTTAAGATGCGTGATGGTGCAAAAATACGAGTACGAAAAGGGGCTAGATGTATAATTGGCAATAATACATCTATTAATTGCAATAATATGATTGTATGCAGAGAATCAATAATTATCGGTAATGATTGCCAATTTTCACCAAATGTTCAAATATACGATCATGACCACGATTTTCGGGTGGAAGGCGGGTTAAAGGAAGGAAAATTCAAAACCACACCGATACAGATTGGAAATAATGTGTGGATTGGAGCTAATACGGTAATACTTCGAGGTAGTACAATAGGTGATAATGCAGTTATTGGAACAGGTTCAATTGTTAAAGGGGATGTTCCGGCAAATACTGTATTTGTTCAAAAGAGAGTTAATGAGGTCAGGTGAGATATGAGAGTACTTTTCGTTACCAATCGGAATATACTAACAACAAGTGGCGAATTACGTTTAATAAAGAATAGAGCAGAATCATTATACGAAGAATATGGAATAACTACAGACTTTATTGCTTGGGGTTCTACCAGTAGAATAAATGCATCAAAACGAGAAAAAATTTATGCCGGTGGAAGTATTGATACTGTTGGCTACAAGAAGGAAAATCCATTAAGTATCATACGATCTTATAGACAATTAAAAGAGAGAATAATTGCGGCGTTAGAAAGCAAAAAGTATACAGCTATCATTTATTCTGGATCAGGCCTTTCAGATATTCGAAAAGTCATTCCGAAAGATTGCAACGTTAAGCAGTATATTGATATCCATGGTTCGTCAGAGGATATTATTGAACTTGTAAAGAACTCTGGATTTGTAAAAAGGGCGCTATTTACACTGATTTATGAAGTGGATGTATCAGCGTTAAAGAGAAATTCAATTTATATGAATGGCTTTTTTGTCGTAACAAAGGCCCTTGAACAATACGTTAGGCAGAGGTTTTCTGTCTCCGCGAACGCTCATTTTTACAAAGTGCCCTGTGCAACAAGAAGTTTCTCTGTAAATGATCATGAAGTTTTACAAGCAAGAGCACAGTATCGGAAGAAATATGAGATAAAAGATGATGAGGTAGTATTCATCTATTCAGGAGGAGTATCCTCATGGCAGTGCATTGAAGAAACCGTTGAACTTTATAAGAAGCTGACACGCACTTTGTCAAAAAAAACAAGGTTCTTAGTTTTTTCACATAATATTGAGTATATTAAAGGTCTTTTGGGGTCAGATAATGATTCAAACGTTATTTTTGATTCCTATTCGCCAGAAGAATTGAAAAATGCGCTTTGTGCAGGTGACTATGCATTTATGTTGAGAAAAAACTATGTTACAAACAACGTTGCATTTCCCAACAAATATCTGGAGTATGTTCAGAGCGGAATGAGGATTATCGCCACGCCTTATGTTCATGAAATTGCGGGGCAGATAAAGCAATATAATAACGGCTATCTATATGATTTTGATTCCATTGAACAACTCGCTAATTATATTAATCAAAACGAGGGAAGAGTTCCGTGTAAAACTATTAACGATATATTAGAGTATAACAGTTTTCATAAAAGACTAGATGCTTTTGCTAAGGATTTAGAAACATGCTAAAAAGTGAAACGTACAACGAAATAGAGTACCTCGATATAAGAAAATTACTTATATGCACCATAATTGGTTTACTAAACAGCTTTTGTTATGGGAATAAAGCCATTATGGGGGGATTATGTGCGTTTGAGGTCGCATTTCTGCTTTTCTTTTTACTCAGGAATGACTATGTAAGATATGTTTGTTATTATTTAGTGTTCTTGTCATTTAGTATGGAAAGTGAAACTTTTGTTGGGACTAACGTCTTCTATGGATTTAAGAATTTTCGATTTGCCGGTATAAATCTTGCCGTGTGGATGTTAATCCCTATTATGGTTTTACTACTGGTTAATTTGAAAGTCTTTCGCGTTAAACCTAGCAAGAAGCTTAGAATATTTATAAGAAAACTGTTGATATTCACTGTCATAGGATGCATTATGGGCCTTTTGTCATATTTAGCAAACGACAATGGCGCCGGGAGTTTTTCAACACTATTCGATTGTTATTATTCGAATGTGCTTCCGTTCATAGAAATTATGATCGTTTCATGGTCATTAATAATAAATAGGGACAAATTATTCATTGCTAAGCAATTTTTATATGCTGAGATTCCTGCATTAGCAATTGTATTTACCATTTGTATGATTACAGGAAACTATGGAAACAGGGGTGGTCTACAATCATTACAGGTTAGTGAACTATATTTTCTTCTTGTATGTGCACTTATTTTGGTGATATATGATCAATTTAGCTCAATAGATAAAACTGTATTGATGATTTCCGGAGCTGTAATACTGATATTATCGCTCATGTACAACTCAAGTGGCAAGATTGTGATTATGACCGTGATGATTCCAATCGCTATGATAATTCTAATGAAAAGAAAAGGATCTGCAACAAAAACTATTGTTGCTGTAATATCAGCGGTTGTTGCGCTTATGCTTATTTTTTCGTGGCTGTTTCCTTTGTTAATGGCCAAAAGCCAATTATTGACTTATAAATATCAACAAGCAATAAGTATGTTCTCATTTGGTACTGGAATAGGAAACTGGCTTCAGAATATGCCGGAATCTCCCAGAATGAGAATAACAGAGTTTATCAATATTGGTGCCGAGTTTCTAAAAAAACCGTGGTTCGCTTTGTTTGGAAAAGGATTTGGTGGCACCATTAAGGATAATCTGAACTTGTTTACAGATTTAAATAGTTTTATGTTCTCTGAATGGGAATTGAGCCTAGGCGCATATTATTCAATGCACGAGTCCATTAATTGCTTCTTTTTAATTGGTGGTCTTTATGGCTTATTTACATTGTTTTCACTACTAGGGATAATGTATAAAAACTTTCACAAATCACCATGGCTACTGATGGGGTTATTATGGTTTTTATTTTTCTATAACTATCACATGAATATTGCGATATATGGTATCTGCTCGATAATCGTTGGGTTTCTTGATATTGAGAATAAAAAAGACACGTTATTGAGATAATTGGAAGGAATAAAATGCAGATAAAATCTTCTAAAAATGATGTAATCTGGAGTTATATCGGAATAATAATGTCAATGGGCAGCAACTTCTTGCTTCTTCCGTTTTTGATCAAGTTCATTGACAGTGAAATGCTGGGCTTATGGTATGTTTATCTCAGCATTGGCGGTATTGTGACTCTTTTTGATTTTGGGTTTAACCCAACGATTGCAAGAAATGTTGCGTATTGTTGGAGTGGTGCCAAAGAGTTAAATGCGGAAGGTGTTGGGCAGACCGAAGGAGCTGGTCCAAATTACTGTTTGTTAAAAAAGGTAATCAGTACGTGCAAATCAGTTTACTTTGTTATTTCGGCTACAGCTCTTGTTGTTTTGTTGTTCGTTGGAACAGTATACATTCATTATATAAAGTCGGATCGTAGCC
>JAZLIA010000093.1:0-40343 GCA_045617125.1 Clostridia bacterium
CAATCCCGTATACGGCGCTCATGTCGCTCCTCAGCGTTGCACTATCCTCCGTTACGGCTAAAGCAATTTCATGATACTACCTGACGCATAAAGCGTCAATATTCAACCTGTGCGGAAAGCCTGCTCAATTTGCCCGGAATCGCTGCTCAATCTCAGCGGAAACCGTGCTCAATTTCGCCGGTTTGGCTGCGCAATCTTGGCGGCATACACATATGTCATATACGATCGGCATTCAGTTTGAAGAATGCGGAGAGAAAGGATTTTCTGATACAGACCGTGATGCACTGCGTAAGTGTGTAGAATCAATATATTACGGAAGCTATTAAAGTTTTTTCTCAATGGTGTACAAAAGCCCTGTAACTGCGTATACTATAATGGTAAATTAAAAAGGAGGCGACAAGCATGTCTGAACAGGAAAAGGACCTTATTGAGTTGGAAACCGAGGATGGCGATACCGTAGAACTGGAAGTGGAAAGATATTTTTTCTATAACGGGGATGAGTATGTTCTTCTGTGCGATACTGATGAAGGAAAGAGCTGTTACATCATGAAGGTCGTTCCAGTGGAGGGTGAAGAAGATATGGAAGAATTTGAACCCATCAGCGATGAACTGACCGAGCAGCTGATCCATGTGATCGAGACCAATTTCAGCGAAAATGACGCTGCGGATCAATGATATGAATGAAGAGCTTCAACTGAAGATCAAAAATCTCCCCGATTCGCCTGGATGCTATCTGATGCGGGAGGAGGATAAGATCATTTATGTTGGAAAAGCTGTGAACCTGAAAAATCGGGTTCGCAGCTATTTCAATAAACAGGATCATACGCCGAAGGTGGCGGCGATGATCAGCCATATCACGGATTTTGATATTCTTTTGTGCCGAAGCAATTTGGAAGCCCTGATTCTGGAGTGCAACCTGATCAAGCTGCATCAGCCTTACTATAATATTCTGCTCAAGGATGATAAACACTACCCGTATATCAAGCTGGACCCGGAGGAACCCTATCCCGCGCTGCGTTTGGCAAGAAGGCAGGAAAAGGACGGTGCAAGATACTTTGGCCCCTATATCGGTTCAAGCGCGGTGCGGGATGTGATGGAGACCCTGAAAAAGATTTTTCCCATCCGCAATTGTCAAGGAAGGATCGAACCTGATACCCACAAGCGCCCCTGCATCAACTATGAAATGGGAAGATGCCTTGGACCCTGTGCCGGTAAATGCACAAAGGAAGAGTATGACAGGCTGATCACGAATGTGACCCGCTTTCTCAGCGGAAAGCAGGATGATATTCTGGATGTGCTCCGCACCCGCATGAAGGAAGCGGCTGCGAAAATGCAATATGAACAGGCTGCTGTGATACGGGATAAGATCCGGGATATTGAAGGGCTGCTGCAGACACAGCAGGCGATCCAGACCAACGGAGCGGAGCAGGATATTATCGCTTCTTCTACAGACGGAATGGATGCGATGGTCGAGATCCTGTTTGTTCGAGGCGGTAAAATGGTGGGAGGCCGGTCCTTTACCTTTCAGGGAGACGGGAAAGAGGAACAGGAGGAGCTTCTTTCAGAATTCCTGATCCAGTATTATGATGAAGAAAAGCCGGCCCGGGAAGTGCTGTGCATGGCTGTATGCGCAGATCTTGAAGAGGATCTGCAGCGTTTTCTTTCGGAAAAACGCGGTTCCGCCTGCAGGCTCACGGTTCCTGTTCGCGGTGAAAAAAGGGCCCTGGTACTGATGGCGGCTAAAAACGCTTCGGATGCCCTGCTCAAACGGAATGCCAAAAACACGGTGCAGGAGGAGCGCACCCTGGGGGCCTGCAGGGAACTGGCAGAGGCGCTTCATTTGAAAGAGCCGCCCCGGCGTATGGAGGGTTTTGATATTTCCAACACGATGGGGGAGCTTTCCACTGCGTCCATGGTGGTGTTTATTAACGGGGTTCCTGCCAAGGAAGAATATCGCAGCTACCGTGTGAAGACGGTGACAGGACCGGATGATTTTGCTTCGCTGTATGAAGTGGTGAAAAGACGGTTTCTGCGGGCAGTTGCCGAGGATGAGAAGGAACGCTGGCCGATGCCGGATCTGGTTTTGATCGACGGCGGCCGGGAACAGCTGGAATTTGCCATGCGAGCTATGACGGAGTGCGGGTGTCATGTGCCGATGTTTGGCCTTGCGGAAAAAACAGAGGCGATCTATCTTCCAAATCAGGAAGAGCCTCTTATGCTGGACAGGCATTCCCATGCGCTTTACCTGATCGAGCGGGTGCGTGACGAAGCTCACCGGTTTGCGATCACAGCTCACCGTTCCCTCAGGACCAAGAAGCAGAATCACAGTTCGCTTGAGGATATTCCCGGGATCGGTCCGGCCAGAAGAAGGGCCCTCCTGGGGCATTTCAGAACGATCAGGGCAATATCTCAGGCCCAGATCGCGGATCTGGCAGCCGTTGACGGCATGAACCGCACTGCTGCTGAAAAGGTATATGCCGCTTACCATCCGGAAAACGAGATTCCTGCGCGGAAGGATGAAAATGTGTAGATGGCTTTTCGATGAATCAGAAAGCTGTTTCCGGAATGATGATTTTCAGATAAAGAATAAATTGATATCAGACGCATCCTATTGTATAATAAGCCCGTTGGAGGCTCCTGCATTCAGGGAGCCTCCAGAAAAACAGCATTTCACACAGAACCTCCGTCATTTTCAGCCTTCAGACGGAAAACGGGAATCGAAAGGAACAAATATGATCAGCAGTTCAGACCGGCTCCAGCATGTCCATTCGGATATCCGCGGGCCATTGTATCAGGAAGCGCTCCGGATGGAATCCGAGGGCATCAGCGTGCTCAAGCTGAACACCGGAAACCCCGGCAGGTTTGGCTTTGAATTACCCAACAGTGTAAGGCAGGCACTGGCGCTGCATATTGATGAAGCAGTGCCTTACTGTGACGTGCGCGGAATGAAGGATGCACGGAATGTGATATGCACCTATCATATCGGACGCGGTCTGCAGGGGATCATGCCTAATGATGTGTTTGTGTGCAACGGTGTGAGCGAGGCCGCCTCCATGCTGATGAATGCACTGGTTGGAACGGGGGATGAGATCCTGCTGCCCTCTCCCTGTTATTCCCTGTGGAGCAACAATGCTTACCTTTGCGGCGGAAAAGCCGTGTTTTACCGCTGCGACCCCAATAATGAATGGAATCCGGATACGGATGATATTCGGAACAAGGTTACAAAAAACACAAAAGCGATTCTGGTGATCAATCCGAACAATCCCACCGGCGCTGTGTATTCCAGGGAAATACTGCTTGAGATCGCAGAGATCGCCCGTGAAAATCATCTGGTGATCCTTTCGGATGAGATCTATGACCGTCTTGTGATGGACGGTCTTCATCATGAATGCATCGGAGCACTGGTCCCGGATGTGCCCTGTGTGACCTTCAACGGACTTTCCAAAAGTCATATCATCTGCGGCTTCCGCTGCGGATGGATGGTTTTTTCCGGACCCAAGGGAGAACTGGATGCTGTGAAGGAAGGCGTGATGAAACTTGCTTCCATGAGACTGTGCGGAAATGCCCTCACTCAGCTGGTGATCCCCGCGGCATTGGTGGACAGTGAAAGTACCCAGGAAATGATCGTACCGGGCGGCCGACTTTTTGAGCAGAGAAGGGCAACCACAGAAGCGCTCGATAAGATCGATGGAGTAAGCTATGTTCCCAATCGTGCCGCTTTCTATCTGTTCCCCGGACTGGACAGGGAAAAATTTGATTTTGCGGATGCACAGGATTTTTCCCTGAAGCTGTTGCATGAACAGCACATTCTGGTCATTCCCGGTTCCGGCTTTGACTGGTATGAAGATATTCGATTCAGGATCGTGATGCTGCCCGATCCTGCCGCCCTTACCAAGGCAATGGGAGATATGGCATATTTTCTGAAGCATCACAGAGTGTGATATCCTCATTATTCATGATATGAAAAGAGCAACGGGAGCGGAACGTGAAAAAACGACCGGTAGGCACTGAAACTGAAAAAAGACCCCTCACCTTCGGAAGCAAGGCAGCGATCGCAGGCTTGGGCGTGTTTTTGATCGCTTTTCTGGCCCTGATCATGGTGTTCCGGTTGGATCATGGGGGTATAACAGAACCTCATAGGCTGCAGGTGGCAGGAAAGAACGAGGTCACGCTTCAGCCATCATTCAGTCCCGGGCCGACTGTGCAGCATGCTTTGGTGACGACACAGCCGGTCAACACGGAAGGGATCCTGATCGGCAATCCTTCGCAGCCCATGTACAGCTTTACGCTGTCCATTGCCGGAAGGGCTGCATTTGAATCGGATGTCACCCTGGCAACAGAAAAGGATCCCGACTATCATTTTGAGGATGTCTTTGGCAGAATCGCTCCCTACGTTCATGCGGATCATAATCTGATTTTTCTGGATAATCTGATTTCGGAAAACGAGCATAGTTACACCGATTTTTCCGCGCCGCAGGGCTGCTTGAGGGCTGTTAAAGCTGCCGGTTTTGATACGGTGGTCCTTGGAAATGAAAGTGTGCTGGATAAGGAACTGAGCGGCTTGGATATTACCCGGAATGCTATTGAGAGCGAAGGGCTGAATTATGCCGGAGTGCTCAATGAAACCGGAAAACGTGTGCGCTTTATCAACTTGAACGGAGCCAATATCGCGGTTCTCTCCTACAGCGACAAGCTGAACAAAACCACGAAACAGCTGCTTGAAACGGAGGGAGAACAGTTCCGGGAATATGACCCCGCTGCGGCCCGGGAGGAGATTCTGGAAGCCAGGAACAGCGGCGCCATGTTTATCATCGTGTTTATGCACTGGGGGGCGGATGACGCTGCCGCTCCTTCGGATCAGCAAAGGCAGGAAGCGATGGAACTGTGCTCCTATGGGGCCGACCTGATCATCGGAACCAGAACCCAGAACCCTGTGGCTCCCGAGTATGTGATCGCGGAGGATTGCCTTGGAACAGGCAGAAACACCGCATTGGTTGCCTGGTCTTTAGGTTCGGTAATTACGGAGAACCGTGAAAATCGCAATCGGATCAGCTCCTATATGTTGAATCTGGATATCGCTTGTTCTTATAACACGGTCACTTTCAAATCTGTCGGCTATGTTCCCCTATATATCTGGAAACACACAGTTGGGGAAGTGAACCGCTTTTATACGGTGTGCAGCAGTGCCGATGCGCCGGAGGAAATGAATGAGAAGCAATCGGAATACATGGAACACGGGCTGCAGTATGTGCGTCAGCTGATGGAAAACGCACCGGTCAGAGCGGACCAATAAATCCGGAAATGGGATCGTTATTATCACGGCTCTCTTCTTTATGAAGGCGGAGGGCCGTTTTTTGATGCCTGTAGTAAAAAAGCGTGAACAAAAAGATGCTTCCGGAAAGCGGGAGCATCTCTGCAGAATGGGAAATCAATTCACTTCAATCCCGGTCAGCGTTTTCCAGGAGGAACGGAGCGTCAGCTGATTGGAAAGACCGAAGTCGGGGTCATTCTTTTTCACTTCGTCCAGATCCCGGAGGAAATGCACGCACAGATGACCGTCAAACCCGTTATTGGTTACCGAGCCGGTGAGGTGAGGACGGTTATGGGTGGTGGCCATGGTCCAGGTGTTATTTGGCAGACGCACATAAACTGTGTGTACTGTCCAGGAGGGAGTGCCGAAGGCCTTGTTCATGATGAGCGTATCCTCGAGCGTTGCAGGCTGGCTGTCACAGTGATTGCCGCAGGAATAAACCAGCAGCGTCC
Source organism: Clostridia bacterium (assembly GCA_045617125.1). Taxonomy (GTDB): domain Bacteria; phylum Bacillota; class Clostridia; order Christensenellales; family Aristaeellaceae; genus ZC3RG03. The sequence continues at coordinate 5,764 of JAZLIA010000093.1, forward strand.
AGCTCAGATGAGTATTCGGGTCAAATACCAGCAGACTGTCTCCGCTTTTCAGCGAGGGTTTAACGGTGTTGAACCAGTGAAGAAGCTGAAGGTCCTGTAAGGCGGGGCCGGCGATCCTTCCTTCATTTTCCGAAAGGGTGATGCAAGCCGGAGCGGAATAGGGCTTTGCTTTTCCACTGTAAAGGAGGCTCTGCATCTGCACCGTGGCGGCACCGGTGACTGGAATGTCGTTTCTCAGTTCAAACTCCAGCACGGCAGCATAGGTTTTTTCATCAAAGCTGCCGTTTACCGTAAGAGGATATCCCAACTGAAGAAGGGCATTCTGCATCCGGGTGATCGCGGTTTTATCCTGACTGCTTTCGTTTCGATAATAAATGTGCAGGGTGGTCAGCGATGCATCGGAGGGGTTGTAGGGAAGGGCGGTTGATGAAAAAAGCTGAGAGAAGGTCTCTTTTCCGGCAAGGCCGTCCACGCCGAGGCCGTGTACCTTCTGGAAAAGTTCCACCGCGTTAAACGTTGCGGTGTCATACACTCCGGAAACTGAAACAAGATATTTCAGCTCCACCAGCCTTTGCTGAAGCAACTGCACATCCTGGCCTGTATACCCGCTGCGGAGGGTTCTTGTAAAAATGGAGGTATCATAGGATGGAACATCTGCAGACGGCGTTTTCGTGGGAGAAACGGTTGGATCGGAATAGGTGTAGGGAGTGTAATCCAGATAGGCTGCTGAAACATAACCGTATTTTCCATTGTAGGAAATATTGGCCCAGGTACCGTCATAGGCGTAAACCAGCAGGAACGTATTGTTTGGAATCTGCGCAGTCACGTTGGAAGAATAGCTGGGAGCATCGCGAAAGTTGAGCGTAGTGCCTGAGGTGTGAACATGCGCATATCCGATTGCAGATATGACCGGCTGAGTAGGAACGGGAGAAGCAGTGGGAGCAACCGTGGGAGATACGGGAATGATTTCAAGATAGCGGCTGCTTACATATCCCGTGTAGCTTTTATATTGAATTCTGCACCATTCTGCTCCCTGCTGAAGCAATGTAACGGCAGTACGATTTGGGATCGTTGTGAGGATCCTGGATGAGGTCGTGGCGGAGGCACGCAAATTGAGAGAGCTTCCGCTGGTAACGACCCTTGCTGAAGAACCGGTGGAAGGGGTAGGAGTAATCACCGGCTTGGGTGTGGCTGTTGGAGCGGGCGGGGGGGTCGTCGCTGAAATAAAGGTAAGATATGAGGTCATTACATAACCGGTAAGGCTTCCATAACGAACATTGGTCCATAAACCGGAAGAAGAAAGCACCGTAACAAGTGTGTTGTTCGGAATGGAAGTGAGGATGCGACCGGAGGAAGAGGGAGAAAGACGAAGGTTGAGGTTTCCGCCGTCTGTGTGTACGCGGGCACTTTGTCCGTATTTCGGAGTGGCCGTGGGGGCGGCAGTCGGAACGGGAGTGGGTTTGTTTCCGGGAGAAACAAGAGTATAAAGCCGGGTGAGGGTCTTGTTTCCTGCGATCCCATCCACAGACAGCTTCTGATCCTGTTGGAACTGTCTGACCGTTTTTTCTGTTCCGGAGCCGTAGATCCCGTCCCGATCAAGGCGATAGCCCAGATCATACAGGGCATTTTGCATATTGCGTACCGATGTACCTGTGCTGCCTTTCCGAAGCGTTGCATAATCCGCCTGGACGGGAACGATCAGGCTTGCAGAAATGAACGCCAGGCAAAGCAGGAGAATACAGAAGCGTTTCACAGCGGAGCCTCCTCCTTATGGATATTCCAATTTAGTATAGCATTATATGAAGAATCTGTAAATACGATTTACAGAATTGTTACATCTATTGAACCGGGTAGGATTCGGTGATAGAATAAACAGGATCTAACGGATTTGACCCGGAGGAAGCTCGGCATGAAGATCTATGTGTGTTGTGTGCCGGAAAACCTGCCTGTGATGAAATGGGAGGCGTATCTTGCCCACGCCCTCCCGCTTTTACCCTACACTGTGATCCGGGATGCCCTGAAACACAGGGATGTAAAGGCAGATGGCAGCAGGGTGGGACGGGATGATCCTGTAACACGCGGTGCGCAGGTGAAGCTTTATACCGACTATGAAGCGTCGGTTCCCATTGTTTACGAGGATGAAAGCGTGATTCTGATCAGCAAACCGGCGGGGCTCAGTTCGGATACCGATCGCTTTGGCGGTATGACCGTACAGAATGTTTTGGCTGATGTGATGAGAAAGGCGGAAGAATGTTTTCCGGTACATCGCCTGGATAACCGCACAAGCGGGCTGATGCTGATCGCAAAGGATATTGAGACGCACGAAACGCTTACCCGGGTTTTTAGGGAACGGGATGACGTGACCAAGCGTTACGAATGCATCGTGAAGGGAACCATGAGGCCGGGAGAAGCGATATGCCGAGCATATCTTGTCAAAAACGCTGCGGAAGCAAAGGTGCGCATAATATCGCACAACACGCCCGGCTCCAAAGAAATCATTACGGAATACAGCACCCTTTGCTCAGATGGGAATACGACGCGTCTGCTTGTTACGCTCCACACCGGAAGGACCCATCAGATCCGTGCTCATATGGCCTATCTTGGGCATCCGGTATTGGGGGATGATTTGTATGGAGACCGCAATTTTAATCACCGCAGCATGAATAACCTGTGTCTTTGTTCCTGTGAGATTTCCTTCAGTGGGAATATACCGGTCACATCTTTGAAAAATCGAAAATTCACAGTGGAAGCACCTTTCTGAAAGGAACGATATGCCGATCAAGCTGATTGCCATGGATATGGACGGGACCTTGCTGAACAGTTACGGCAAGATCACCGAGGAAAATGTGGATGCATTGCTCAGAGCGCGCGAAAAAGGCGTGATCTATGCGGTCAATTCCGGAAGGTATGCAGAGAACGCTATGATCGTTGTGCGGGAAAGCGGTCTTAACTGCCCTGTGATCGGAACAAACGGCGCCAAGATTATTGATGAAAACGGGAAGTGCATCTATCTTGATCCTTTTAAGAATGATACGGTCAAGCGGATCTGTGATTATCTGGATAGCAAGGATTGTCTTTATTACCTCTATGGTACCGATTTTTTGCTGACCAATCAGGAAGGACGCAGGCATCACTCGGAAATACAATATGGCGAAACGCTGATCCGTGAGTTTGGTTTTCGATATATGAACGGCAGAAAAAGCTTTCCGCTGATCGAGGGAGAGCCGATCCTTAAAATGTATATCTGTGAGTATCCGGATCTTCCGGGAATGCGGGAGGAGCTGAAGCAGTTTGACGGGATCATCATTACCAGCAGCAGCGAAAGAAACATCGAAGTAAGTCCCGAAGGGGTGGATAAGGCTACCGGGCTGAAAAAGCTGGCGGATCTGTATGGCATCAGCATGGAGGATACTGCCGCTTTCGGCGACCAGGAGAACGATCTGCCCGCGATCCAGGCGGCGGGCTGGGGCTTTGCAATGAGCAATGCCGACTTTGCAGTAAAGCAGAAGGCGGGATATCTGACCCTCTCCAATGATCAAAGCGGTATCGCCTGGGCACTGGAACGATATGTAAAATGACCGGCCGCTGCCGATTCCAATTGAGATAGAAGCCAAACATTAAATCTCCGGGGATCAGATATCCTCGGAGATTTTGGTTTCCCAGGCAGAATAATTCTCCCCTGCCTGAAGATATTCGGCTTTTCCATCCGTTACGGTGATCAAATTTTGAATGATCTGTTCCGCGTCTCGGGTACGAACGGCAACGGTGGCCTGAACGGAAGCGCCAAAGGATACATCCTCTGTACGCACCGGAAGGTTTTGCAGCGTGTAATTGAACCGGTCCCACAGCGAATAGGGAACATCCCATAAAAGAGATACGGTCGGTTCCATCAGGATGGGTACCGCTGCGCGGATCCCGATCACGGTCGAATGGCTGTAGGCACGTACCAGGCCGCCGGCGCCTAAGAGGATGCCGCCGAAATAACGGGTAACCACGGCGCAGCAGTTGACCAGTTCGTTTTTTCGGAGAACCTCTAAAATGGGCATTCCTGCGGTGCCTGAGGGTTCGCCATCATCTGAATAACGCATGATCCCGGCGTTTTCGCCGAGAATGTAGGCATAACAGTTGTGATTTGCGTCCCGGTGTTTTTCACGGATGGAATGAATGAACCGGATGGCTTTCTCTTCATTTTCGCAGGGTGCGGCATAGCCGATGAAACGACTGCGGTTTACCGTGTATTCGTCATATGCCGCACCCTTCAGCGTTTTGTAGGGATGAAAGGCCATTATTTAAGAATGATGCGGCAGAAACTCTTTTTGCCTTTGCGCAGGAGCAATCCATCCGCCGGAAGCATTTCGCGGGTGATCACGGCGTTCACATCCTCAGCCTTGCTTTCGCCCACACAGACGCTGCCCTGCTGCACCTGAGTGCGGGCGTCCGACTTGGATTTGCACAGGCCGCACAGGTTGAGCAGTGTGGTAAGGCGGTTATCCTGGCATAAAACATCCTCCGTCCATTCATATGTGGGCACATCCTCTCCTGCTCCGCCGCCTAACAGAGCCGCTGCTTCCATCTGTGCCTTCTCGGCTTCGACTTCGCCGTGAACCAGCTTGGTGCATTCATAGGCCAGTACCTTTTTGGCATCGTTGATCTCGTTTCCGGGAAGAGAGGAGAGACGCTTCACCTCATCCATCGGCAGGAATGTGAGCAGGCTCAGGCATTTTTCCACATCGGCATCGGCGATGTTGCGCCAATACTGATAAAAATCGTAGGGAGAGCAAAGATCGGCATCCAGCCAAAGAGCGCCCTTTTCGGTTTTACCCATTTTTTTGCCTTCATGGTTCATCAGCAGCTTGAAGGTGCAGGCAAATGCGGCTTCACGCTCCTTGCGGCGGATCAGGTCGGCTCCGGCCAGCATGTTGCTCCACTGGTCGTCTCCACCCATCTGAAGACGGCAGTTGTAATTTTTGAACAGCTGAAGGAAATCGTAGGATTGCATCAGCATGTAGTTAAATTCAAGGAAGGTGAGGCCACGCTCCAGACGCTGCTTGTAGCATTCCGCGGTGAGCATACGATTGACGGAAAACAAACTGCCGATGTCGCGCAGAAAATCCATATATTTGAGAGAACGGATCCAGTCGGCATTATTGACGATACTGGCTTTTCCATCCCCAAATTCGATGAAGGGTTCCATCTGTTTGCGGATGCAGGCTACGTTGTTGTCAATGGTTTCCACTGTCATCATTTTACGCATATCGGTTTTTCCACTGGGGTCGCCGATCATTGCGGTGCCGCCGCCGACCAGAGCAATGGGAATGTGCCCGGCACGCTGCATGTGGGCCATTGCAATGATGGGAATGAAATGACCGAAATGCAGGGAAGTGGCAGTAGGGTCAAAGCCGACGTAAAACACGGTCGGTTCCTTTTCAAGCTGTTTGTAAAGCTCATCCTCATAAGTGATCTGAGCAAGAAAGCCTCTTTCTTTCAGGGTATCCAGTACGTTTGTCATAGTGAACTCCTTTATTTATTGCATGCTTTTGAAAAAACGTTGTTCAGCTTATCCATACCGATGCGGATAGAATTCACCGGGCTCATGGAGAAATTGAGGCGAAGCGTGTTCAGATGACCGCCGCCTTCAAAGAAATGGGTTCCGGGAACATAGGCAACGAGATTGTCGACCGCATCCTTCAGCAGTTCCACTGCGTTCAGATCCTCTCTCAGCTCTGCCCAAATGAACAGACCGCCATCCGGACGGGTAAAGCTTTTGATGCCGGCGCAGCTTTCAAGCAGAGAAAGCATCGTTGAGCACTGCAGGGAATAGCTCTCGCAGATCTCCCTCACATGCGGCATCAGCAGCCCACGGCGAAGGTAGGCATCCACAATGGCCTGGCTGAGCAGGCTGGTGTGAACATCGGAGGATTGCTTGCCGATGGTGCATTTGCGAAGCAGATCAGGCGGTGCACACAGGAATCCCACACGCAGACCGGGCGAGATCACCTTGGAGAAGGAGCCCAGGAATACGACCCAACCCTCCTTATCAAACGAGCGGATGGAGGGAAGCTCTTCTCCGGTATATCTCAGATCGCGGTAGGGGTCATCCTCTGCGATGATCACGCCGTATTGAGAGGCGAGCTCCGCGATCTTTTTACGGCGTTCCACGGGAAGCGTGCGCCCGGTGGGGTTCTGGAAGGTGGGGATCACATACATCATTTTGGGGTGTTCTTTCCGGAACACCTCTTCCAGCGCATCGGTATCCACCCCGATCTCATCACCTGGGGCGGGGATCAACTGGGCATCATACAGATGCATGCACTGCATGTTTCCGAGAAAGGTGGGGTTTTCGATCACGATCTTATCCCCGGGGTCGATCAGGGCTTTACACAGCAGATCCATGCCCTGCGTGGAGCCGGTGGTGGGCAGCACTCCGGATGGAGTCACATCAAAGCCGAAACGATCCCGAATGTAGCCGGTCAGGGATTCTTTCAGCGGGGCATAGCCTTCCGTAGCACCGTATTGAAGCAGGGTTTTGCCGTTTTCCAGCAAAAGCTCTTTTGCCAGCATGGCGCATTCCTGATCGGGCAGGGAGGCGGGAGAAGGATTGCCGCCGGCAAAGGAGATCATTCCGGGCACGTTGATCACTTTGAAAATTTCGCGGATCGCGCTGCCGGATACGTTGTCAAAACGATGGGCAAATTTTAATTCGGATATGTTCATCATTTTCCTTTCCGCGAAACGACGCGGGTAGGGCTGTCGTCCGCAAAATGTATTTATACTAAACTCATTTAAAAACCCAGCATTTGCTTGCATCTTTTCTCCTCTGGCGTTGCTTCATTCCGGTCAACGTACGATTCACGTACGCTCCCTCCATTCAGCTTAGCCAGAGTGAAAAATAGGCGGCGCATCTGTTCAGTTTTTAAAACTCGTTTAGTATTAGGGGAAAGAGAGCGTCAAACGGAAAAGAAAACGCCTTCCCCGCAGGGAAGGCGTGAAAAAACGCGGTACCACTTCCGTTCGGAGCTTATGCTCCCTCACACACGCTGTAACCGGCGCACCGGCGATAGCCTACTGATCGCTGTTCGGTATCGGGCTCCGGAAGGTATTCACACGGCACACGGTTGCTTCCTCGCATCACCCGGAAGCTTTCTGAAAACCTGATTGCCGGCTACTTGGTTCCATCATCGCCATAAAGGCATTATAGGGGGAAGGTGGAAAACTGTCAAGGGGAAAATTGCAGTTCCATACTGTCAAGATCGGTTTCTGTACGGCCGTATAAGTTATTAAGTGCGATAGATCTTATGCCGCATCATTCATGCTTCAGCATTTTCAGCCAGCTGCCCAGCTTTTCAGCCAGCTCAGCATTGGTGGAGGCTTTATCAAACATGAAAAGCAGCTGCTGCATAGCATCGGCTGGGTCGGAGGAGATGATGAATTCCTTTAATCCATCTGCACAGAAACGGTCTTCCCGGCTTTGCATGATCTCGCCGTGACGGGTGCAGCTGTCCTTCATGGAAATGGGCGGATCGATCTTTTTCCGGATCATCTCTTCATCCAGCTGCATCAGCATGTTTGCGCTTGCGCGGAATTCATCGCCCAGGCGGCTTGAAACAGGGGACACGCAAAGGATGGTGACGCTTCCGCCTTCTCTGGTGTTGCGTGCAGCGGCAAAGAAACGTTTGGCCCCGGCAATGCCTGCTGCGCTGAACTCATCAAACAGCACACGGCTGCTCTGCGGGGAGCAAAAGTGGTAGCCTTCGGCAAGACGGGTAAGATCATTTACCAGAATGATCGTGTCCTTCTTAATCTCTGCATTGCGCATGGCGTTTTCGATCAGCATGTCGCATATTTGCACTTGGGCTTCCGGAGGAGTGCCAAAGGGAACACCAATGAAGTTTCCGGCTGTTTCGCTTTTGTACAGTTCGTTTTCTTCCGGGGTTTCACCCAGACACAGGGAATAAAGCGCGGCATCTGACGCTGAGGCAGCGATCATGTGAGAGAGCGGCCCTAAAAAAGACTTTGTGTCAAACCCATCCGGAATGCGGATCAGTGCACGCTGACCAAAGCCGATGGGGCATACCAGATCCATCACCCTTCCAAGAGATGTGTTTGTTCCGGCATTTTCAAGGCGGATGATCCGCTTGGGATAGAGAGGGGAAAGCTCCTCAAAGCGGGCGCGCTTTTCTGTTTGGTCAGAAGGAATACCGTTGATCGCAGATACGGTGAGCAGCACGCTGAAGAGGTCGTCATTTTGACGGGCACGTACCGTGCCGGAAATGAGATCGCCCCTGCGCAGATCAAAACGTTTGATCTGTGCGTGGGATACCAGAATATCGTTTCTTCCGGGAAGAAGATCCTTTACCCGAAGGTAGCCATAACCTTCAGGCTGAATTTCAAGAAAACCGGCTCCCTCTGAGACGGAATGCTCCAGCAGCATTTCCTTGGTTGGAGCAGCGGATTCATTGATCGTTGGCCGCAGCGCGTTTTCTTTTACGGCAAAATGCTCCTGTGCACTCAGCACACCGGAATAGGGGTCCTGATAAGGGAAAGACTTTTTTTCAGGGATTTGCCGGGAAGAAACGGAAGCGGGAGGTGAAACGGATGCTCCCTCCTGCGGAGCAGCCGGGTTGCGGGGCGTGGAAGTTTCTTTTGGTGCATAGCCGTCCTTTCCGCGACCGTTGTATGGCGAATCCTGACTGGAGACCGGCTTGGTGGTCCACTGGGTGCGGGCATAGGATTGTGCAGGGGGAACCGGGTTGTAGGTACGTGGATTGTGCCAGGCACGGGTGCCTTCCATTGTGAAGGCAGGCGCCTTGCTGCTGATGGAACTGAGGGAACTGGTGCCGGCAGAAGAAGATTTTGTGCTTGTGGGAGTGGGGGATGCGGAACGGAGCACCCGGTGCGATTGAAAAACAGAACCGTCATCGTCATCATCGGAGTCATCCACGTCATCCGTAATGATCGAGGCTTTGCGTATGGGTCGCGTTTCCAAAATGGGAGAAGGCTCCGTTTCATTCAAGGGGAATACGGATGTTTGCACGTTAAGCTCCCGCTGTGCATCCTCAGATGCCGCAGCGCTGAGTTTATCAACGATCCCCTTCTTGTCGATCCCGGCCGGAAGCCGGATTTCATGCTCCCTTGCGTATTTTCTGAGCTCGATTACCGTCATCTGTTCAAAATTTTCCATGCCTGTTCCCTTCCTGAAATGGTTTTTCATTTACCGACACAAAAACGGGAAAAAATCGTGTTGAGCAGTTCCTCGGAAATGCTGTCTCCAGTGATCTGCCCCAGCGCGTTCAGGGCTTCGTTCAGGTCAATGGAGCACAGATCCAATTGTATATTCGCCTCGCACCGTTCAGCGGCTCTTTCCAAAGCTTCTGCCGCCTGCTGGGCAAGATACATGTGTCTTAGCTGAGTTAATTCTGTTTCACCTTGTTTTCCGGCAAAGGAGAGCAGTCTTTGCTTTAGAAAATCGAGTCCCTCCCCGGTCAAAGAGGATATCCGGACCGCGTCTGGAGGGAGAGGGCCGGCTTGCCAGGGCAGATCCGCTTTTGTGAAAACTGTGATACGGGGGAGTTTTTCGGTTTCCTCAGCGATCAAACGGTCTTCTTCCGAAACTGGGCGGGAGGAATCGATCAGATGAAGTACAACATCCGCACCCCGTACTGCTTTTCGTGCCAGGTCGATCCCGATTTTTTCAACCGTTTCCTCCGTTTTATGGATGCCGGCCGTGTCGCTGAAATCAAAGCGGATGCCGCCAATCAGCACAGTATCGGAAATGATGTCTCGGGTGGTGCCCGGAATATCAGTCACGATTGCGCGCTCTCTGTCCAATAGCCGATTGAGAAGGGAGGACTTTCCTGCATTGGGGGCACCGCACAGCACGACATTAAGGCCGTTTTCCAATGCCTTTGCCCCTTTGATATCACAGGCACGCCGTAATTGAACGGAAAGATGAAGGCAGGTTTCTCTGACAGAACAGGCGGTTTCCGTGTCATCTACTTCATCGGGATAATCGATCGCTGCTTCAATTGCAGCCAAAGTTACCAACAGGGCGGACTGGATGCTTTTAATGAAGGAGGAGGCACCGCCGCTCAGCTGTCTCAGCGCTGCCCGGGCGGCGCTTTGTCCGTTTGCGCCGATCAGATTCATGACAGCTTCGGCTTTGCTCAGGTCGATCCTGCCGTTCAGAAAAGCCCTGCGGGTGAATTCGCCTGGCTCTGCCGGACGTACGCCACGTTCTGTCAGGGCCCGGAGAACACGTGCGGAGGTCATTCCTCCACCGTGAAGATGAAGCTCCGCTACATCCTCTTTTGTATACGAGGATGGTTTTTTCATCAACACCGCCATGCACTCATCCAGCATTTCATCCTGGTCATAAACATGACCGTAATACATTTTATGAGAGACAAGACCGTCTGATACATGTGCGGCAGGAACAAAAAGTGATTCAAGCATTTTTTCGGCATCCGGGCCGCTCACGCGGATGATCGCGATCCCGCCTGTGCCGGGGGGAGTGGCTACAGCGGCAATGGTGTCATTCTCTGTCATCATGTTTACCTGTGCTGAAAGGTCTTAAATTGTCTTCTGCCGGAGAAATGCGATAATGGAAGGAAAAACCGGTGGGGATCCCGGAAGCATAAAATGCTCGCCGGATCCTTTCCAAAGCGGATTTTCCGTCATCGTAGGTCTTCATCGCAAGCAGAAGAAGGAACTGATCGGAGGAATAGCGGGTGATGATATCGCTGCTGCGCAGATGATGCTTCATGATCTCGCTCAGCACGCGCATGGTTTCATCTTTTTCAATTGGGTCCGGTTCCTTTTTGCCGGAAGGAATGAGGCGGATCAAAACCAAAAACAGATTGGCTGTGCCGTTCCTGCGAAGAAACCTGCACTGAAGTTTGTAAAGCTGCCGGAATACGGGCAAATCGCAAAAGTAAGCCCCTTTTTCATTGTTAACGGTGCTCAGTTCGCTGCGGATACTGTTCAGGTCCTCTTCCATCAGTCTGCCGGTATCTGTAATGCGGCGATAATAGGCCTGCATATTCTGGGAAGGCGGTATACCGAGATAGTGGAGGTCCATTTCTTCAGCGAGTCTGTATTGGATGAGAGCGTCATGCACCCGGTTGGTTTTGACCAGAGCATCCATCATGGCGATCTGGAGCCGCTCATCAAACGCATTGATATCCAGGGCAATGCGACATACCGTGATGATCTCATCAAAACGCTCCTGACTGCGAAGCAGTTCGAGATGCTGATACACGGCTGAAAGATACATATCCTGATAGTATACGCTGCGGCTGACTGCCCAGCTTTCCGTGGAACCGGAAGAAAGCAGATCGCCCAAATACAGATCATAAACACGGGAAAACAGGCTGGAGGCCGTTTCATCCAGGGCGGTAATTCCCTTCAGTCGTCGGCAAATATCTTCAAATTCAAATACATCGACGGTGACATTTTCCTGATCCAGCCAGACATAAGCTCCCCGGCTGGTGCCGATGCAGTCGTGCAGCGAGGGTGAAATGCGCTTGAGGGATTCACGCAGTCGGCTAACCAGCGTTTTGAGTGCGCTTTCCGGATTGGCGATCTCTTCCTGAGGCCAGATGAGGTCGTAAAGAGCCTGATAGGATATAGCCTGTCCGCGGTGCAGAATGAGATATTGGATCAGCAGCACGCTCTTTCTGGATTTAAGAAGCTGAGACGTGACCTTCATATCGTTTACCAGAATTTCAAAACGCCCGAGCAGGTATATTTTTACGGAATCCATGCTGCCTCCGAACAGTTTTCCAATTTTGTTATATTATAACGGAAAAGAACGGGTTTTGCAAGCAAAACCCGAATGCTCAAATGGAACAGATGATAAATTCCAGCTTTTCTCCCGAAAGATCCGCCTTCACATGGCAATCGGAGGGTATGGCTCCGGAAAGAAGCTTCTCCGCAAGGGCATCCTCCACATATTTTTGAAGGGTCCTCTTGAGAGGACGCGCACCGTACTGTTCGTCATAACCCAGTTTGGCAAGGAAGCATACCGCTTCTTCTGTGAAGGAAAGACGAATGTTCCGGTCGGTAAGGCGGGCGGAAATCTGATCCAGCTCTTTTTGACAGATCTGACGGGAATCCTCAGCGGTTAGGCGGCGGAATACGATCATTTCATCGATTCGGTTGATGAATTCAGGACGGAAAATCTGGTGCACGTTGGAGAGCAATTTTTCCTTCATCTGTTCATACCCGGCAGAGGTTGTTTTTCCGCCAAAGCCGATGCCGCCGGTCAGCGCGATCTGAGCCCCGGCGTTGCTGGTCATCACGATCACACAGTTGCTGAAGGAAACTTCCATGCCGTTGCTGTCGGTGAGACGGCCGTCATCCAGAATCTGAAGGAGCAGGTTGAATACATCGGGATGGGCTTTTTCAATTTCGTCGAAAAGCACCACTGAATAGGGACGGCGATGCACCGCTTGGGTGAGCTTTCCACCCTCATCATAGCCAACATAGCCCGGTGGAGAACCGATCATGCGGGATACCGCGTGTTTTTCCATATATTCCGACATATCCATGCGGATCATCGCTTTTTCGTCACCGAAAAGGGCCTCGGAAAGGGCTTTGCAAAGCTCGGTTTTACCAACGCCGGGGGGGCCCAGGAACATGAAGCTGCCGATCGGCCTGCGGGGATCTCTTAGGCCGGAGCGGGAGCGGCGGATGGCTCGTGCGATCGCGGAAACCGCTTCATCCTGTCCTACCACGCGCTGGTGGAGCGTGTTTTCCAGATCCATCAGGCGGGTCCTCTCATCCTCGGTAAGCTTGTTAACCGGGATCCCGGTCCAGGAGGAGACAACGTTGGCAATATGATCCTCTGTGAGAACAGAACCGTTTTCACCGGAATGAAGATGCAGCCACGATGCGGCTTCGTCGATCAGGTCGATGGCCTTGTCGGGTTGGAAACGGTCGGTGATATAGCGGCCGGAAAGGCGAACGGCCGCATCCAGCGTTTCATCCGGGATGGTGATGCTGTGATGCTCTTCGTAGGCGCTTTTCAGCCCGCGCAGAATTTTACCTGTTTCCTCTTTGTTGGGTTCATTGATGCGCACGGGCTGGAAACGGCGGTTGAGCGAGGTGTCCTTTTCGATACTTTTTCGGTATTCTTCCGGGGTGGTCGCTCCCAGTACCTGCATTTCGCCTCTTGCAAGCAGGGGCTTGAGAATGCCTGCGGCGTCCATGCTGCCTTCGGCTCGGCCGGTGCCTACGATATCCTGCATTTCATCAATGAACAGGATCACGTTCCCCCGCTCGGTCACTTCATCCAGCACGCCCTTGAAACGTTCTTCGAACTCGCCGCGGAATTTGCTCCCGGCTACAAGGGAACACATATCCAGGGCATAGAGCTTTTTCTCCTTCAGCAGTTCCGGTACCATTCCGGAAGCAAGGGTGCGGGCCAGGCCTTCGGCGATTGCGCTTTTTCCTACGCCGGGCTCACCGATGAGCAGGGGGTTATTTTTTGTTCTGCGTCCCAGGATCTGAATGACCCGGTCAAGCTCATCGGTCCTGCCGATCATCGGGTCCAGTTTGCCGTCGGATGCCGCTTTTGTCAGGTCCCGGGCGAATCGGTCCAGATAGTTCTGATTCTGTTGCTGGGAGGGCGCGGAAGCACCGCGCACTTCCACCTTGGCGGGAACGCGCCTGCGAATTTCTGCAAGCATCTTTTCAGGCTCCGCCTTCATTTCATTCAGCAGCACACAGGCGGCGTTTTCCGGGTCGGAAAGAAGAGAAAACCACAGGCTGAGCGGTTCCACGATGCCGCCCGATATGTTTGCTGCCTCCCGTACGGCTCGGTCCATGATCCGGTTAATGGCGGGGGAGTCACTGATATTGGGGATACTTTCCGGGGCGTCAGCACTTTTTTTCTCCATCAGGATCCGGTGTACTTCTTCTGCTGTCACATTTTCAGGCAGGGTTTCAAAATTGACCTCGCCCCTGCGCAGCAGTGCTTCCAGCAGGTGCTCGGCCCCCACAACGGTGTTGCCGGTGCGCTGTGCTTCTGCGCAGGCTTCATTAAGCACTTGAGAACTTTTTTCGTTGATCTTGGCTACGACCTTCCTGGGCCCGGGAGCGCTCTGCCTGTGCGTGAGGTTGGCAAGAAGCGCTGCGATGGCGCCCGGGATCAGGGTGGGATTCTGATACTTCTGGGCGCATGCGCGGCACAGGTTCCGGATGACGGATTCATTGTTGACAATGGTGGTAAGCGTTACTTCGGCGGGATTGACGCCGCATTCTTCACATAGCATCTTTTCTATACCTCAGGTCAGAAGGATTTATTTTCCTGCTGCTCATCAGGAAAGGAAGGGGTTTTTCTCTGTGCCACAGAGAGGAGCATGCTTTTCAGGATCCGGGCTCTGAGAATATCCTTCAGGTCCTGCGGGATCGGTACGGAAAGGGCCTGAGAGCTCAGAGCGGCATACATTGTGTCGGCTTCCTGTCGGGTGACGATGTTCATTTCAGCCAGTTGACGGCACAGGTTAAGGGCAGTCTGCTCATCAACAGAGGCGCCGATACGCTGAGAGAGCAGATAGGCCAAATGGTCGTTACCGCTCCTGCGGATCCTGACGATTCGGATGTATCCGCCTCCGCCGCGCTGGCTACTGGTCACATAGCCGTTATCCTGTGAAAAACGGGTGGAAAGTACATAGTTGATCTGAGAAGGGGCGCAGTGGAAATAATCCGCCAGCTCATTGCGTTTGAGCTCGATCTCCTCTTCACTGTCCTCCTGCATCAGGTCCTTTATAAATGCTTCTATCGCGTCACTCAGTCTCATTTTATCCTCCAGTCAGATGATCAGGCAATAACATTGTCTATCTTTGACTTTTGATATTCTATCACAGAATGACTTTGTCTGCAAGATGCGTATTTTTACCATTGATAAATGATCTATTTATGCCCAAATGTGCCTGAGATAGAAATTGAAGTTGCGGGGATATCCGGTTTCATATATAATATGAATCATCCGAAGCGGCACACATACATGCTGCCGGGAATGAAAGGGTGGAAATGAAACTGACTTTTTGCCCGCTTTACAGCGGTTCAGGCGGGAACGCGACCCTGGTTTGCGGAGGAAAAACACGCATTTTGATCGATTCGGGCATGTCGGGCAAGCTGATCAGCGACGCGCTTGAGAAGATCGGCGTGCTGCCGGAAACGATCGACGGGATCTTTGTGACCCATGAACACACGGATCATACCAAATCCGTGGGGATCATAAGCAGAAAATACCATATTCCAGTATATGCGAACGAGCGGACCTGGAACAGTATGGCAAAAACTGTGGGTGAGATCGGGATTGGGGATAGAAGGATTTTCGACAATGGTTCAGATGTGATGTTGGGAGATCTGATGATCCATCCCTTCAGCATTCCCCACGACGCATCGGATCCGGTTGGCTACAGGGTGGAGTATCTGGACAGGTCCGTTTCTGTTGCGACCGATATGGGACACATGCTCAAGCGGGTGTTTGGGGAGATCTGCCACAGCGACCTGGTGCTTTTGGAAAGTAATCATGACCCGGATATGCTGATGCAGAATCCGCATTATTCTTTGCAGCTGAAGAAGCGTATTTTGTCCGATCACGGACATCTGTGCAATGAGGTGTGCGCAAAGACACTGGTAAAGCTTTGCGAGCAGGGCCTGAGAAGAGCGGTTCTGGGACATCTCAGTCAGGAAAATAATACTCCGGAGCTGGCAATGAACACCGCTCTTGAAACACTTTCCGGCTGTGGGGTCGAGATTGGACGGGATATGACCGTCGATATGTCCTGGCGGGATCGTCCCGGCAATGTTTATATGATCGAGTGAGGTGCGTAATGGATATTACAGTTTTGGGATGCTACGGGCCCTATCCCGCGACAGATGAAGCTACCAGCGGATATTTGATTCGAGCAGGCGAAAAGAAGATCCTTCTTGACCTGGGAGCTGGGGCTCTTGGAAAAATGATGAAGACAGTGCGGCCGGAGGAACTGGACTGCGTTCTTTTTTCCCACCTTCATTATGATCACATGAGCGATGTATTTGTGCTGAGGTATTATCTGGAGATCAACCGCGGAAAGCTGGATGTTTATGTTCCGGCAGAGGAACGATCCGAGCGCAGGAAAATGCTGGATGCTCCGGTATTTCATGTGCATGATCTGCCGGAAAGCGGAGAATTGTGCGGGATCCGGGTCTCCACATTCCCGGTCAGGCATCCTGTTCCCTGCAGGGCGATCCGCCTTGAGGCAGAGGGAAAAACCTTTGTGTTTACTGGGGACACGAACTATTTTGAGGGCCTTGAGAATTTCTGCATGGGAGCGGATGTGCTTTTTGCGGATTCGGCATTCACCTGCAATCAATGGGGAGAGTCAAAGCCGCACATGAGCGCGGGACTTTGCGGTTGTTTGGCAGCAGGATGTGGAGCAGGAGAGCTTTATCTTACGCATCTGAACCCGCAGAATGATCCGGCTCAGCTGGTCAGCGAGGCGGAAGAAGGATGCCGCTTAAGCGGGAAAGCGTTTGTGCCGGTAAAGATCGTGTACCCCGGTTTGACTGTAACGATATGAAGTATCTGGCTTTTTTCCGGGAAAGACCGCTCACGGCCGTGGCGCTGTGCTTTGGAGCGGGGGTGCTCTGTGCCGGGAATTTCGTTTTTTCCCCGCTGCCCTTCATGCTTGCGGCCGCTTTTGCATTGCTGCTTTTTCTTCTGCTTATCAAACAGAGAAAATGGGCGCTGGCAGGGGCGTGCATGTTTTCATTCTTTTTTGCCATGCTGCTTTGCGGAATACGGATGAATCCTGAGCTTCCTGAAATCGGGAAATATCCGGTGAAATGCACGGTTCTGGGAAGTGTGAAAACAGAAGAGGACGGAAGGAAAAAGGCCTTTGTGACGGATGTGGTCCTTCAGACGGAGGACGGACAAACCGTGCACGCCGGAAATGCCTATCTTACCTATACCCCTAAAGAGGATGAAGTGATTTTGCTGGAGGATGGGACGCAGCTGAGCTTTACGGGCACAGTGTATCATCCGTCAGGACAGAACAATCCCTACGGTTTTGACTTTCGGCAGTATCTGCTTACCAAAGGGGTGGGATACGGAATCAGCTGCTACGGCGGGGGCAGTGTGACCGGACAGAAAAGCAACGGACTTTCCTCCGTGTTCTACCGGCTTCGGGTTTCTCTGTATGATCAATGCCGTGCGATTTTCGGAGAAGAGAGCGCGTTGCCGCTTGCACTGCTTCTGGGCTACCGCGATGATC
Organism: Clostridia bacterium; assembly: GCA_045617125.1. GTDB lineage: Bacteria > Bacillota > Clostridia > Christensenellales > Aristaeellaceae > ZC3RG03. The sequence goes on from JAZLIA010000093.1 coordinate 23,028, forward strand.
TTCCGGATGATATCCAGAATGCGTTTTCGGATGCCGGGGTGGCGCACATCCTGGCGGTTTCCGGATTGCATGTGACGCTGCTTGCCAGTGCGGTATTGCTCCTTTTGAAACCGTTTCACCTGTCGCCGGCGGCGAGGATGACCGTGATCGGGGTTTTTCTTGCGGTGTATTGCGTTATTACCGGTTTTTCAGCCCCGGTGGTGCGTGCGTCACTGCTGCTGATGATCGGCATGCTGGCAGCAGTGATGAAGAGACGAAGCGACCCGCTTACCTCACTGTCCGCAGCGTTTTTGCTGATTCTGCTTGCAGATCCGCTTCAACTTTATACCGCGAGCTTTATCCTTTCTTTTTCGGCGGTTGCCGGCATGATCGTTTTCGGAGATCTGTTTTCCACTGTCAAGCCGCGCAATGCTGTGATCGCGGCATTGTGGAACTGGTGGAAAACGACCTTTGCCGCCACACTCGGCACAGTACTTCCGGTGATCTTGTATTTTCATAATTTTTCGGTGATCGGACTGTTGATCAACCCGCTCATCTGTGCTTTGATTGGCGTGATGCAGCCGGTCTACGCGGTGATTTTTGTGATCGGATGTATTTATCTGCCGTTTGGCAACTTTCTTGCCGGGGTTTTTTCCTGTGTGACCCGTTTTTTCACGGAGGGAGTCACTTTTCTGAGCCGGCTTCCCTTTGCAGTGCTGCGTGTGGCATCGCCGGGGCTGATATCCATGATCCTGATTGCTGCGGCTTTGCTTGTGCTTACCCGGTATGTCCTTGTCGGGAAAAGAAGAAAGCTGCTTTTCTGTGCCCTGTGCATGGTAGGCTTTACCGTGTCGATGATCCTTGAACAGGATCATTCGCTTCGCTATATCCAGCTTTCTCTGGGTCAGGAAGACGCGGCACTGGTGGTGGACGACAGGACGACCGTGGTGGTCGATACAGGGGAAAACGGTTCTGATCTGAGCAACTATCTGCTTTCAGAAGGGCTGAAGGCTGATCGTGTGGTGATCAGCCACATGCACAGCGACCACATTGGCGGCATCAACAGCCTGCTGGACCATCATATTCCGATCGGCTGTGTGTATCTGCCTGCTGATGCGGAGCAATTTGCCGGGTATCAAGCAATGAAAACCCTGATGCGGATCCGGGAGGACGGAATTCCCGTCGTGTATGTTGCCAGAGGGGATCAGTTCAGCACTCCGCGGGCAACATTTACCGTACTGTGGCCGGAAAAGGACGGAGTGAATCCCGCCGGTGAAGCAAACAGCTATGCCACAGCGTTGATGATGGATCTTGACGGGGTGAAGCTGCTCAGCATGACCGATGTGTCAGGAACCTATGAAATGTATTCAGCACAGCCGGCGGATATTCTGAAGATCGCACATCATGGAAGCAAAAACAGCACAGGAGAGGATTTTCTTCAAGCTGTTCATCCGAGTACCGCGATACTTACCTGTACGGACCGGAGTGATACCCTTCCAAGCCCGGATACCCTTATCCGTCTTGAGGATGCCGGGGTGAAAGTGTTCAGAACCGATGAAACCGGAGCGCTTACTGTGGTCTGTACAGATTCAAGCTATCAGATTCATACATTCAGAGGCATCAGATGAAGGATTATAACGATTTTTTCAGTGAAATCAGGAAGGGACTTCCAACCCGATGGTTCCTGATGGAGGGGGAGGAAGAGTTTACCAAGGAAAAGGGAATGGATGCGCTGCTGGATCTTTTCCGGAAGAATGATTTTCCTGATATGAATATCACTTTTCTTCGCGATCCGGATGCAGGGCAGGTGATCGCAGCCTGCGAAACGCTGCCGTTCATGGCTGAAAAAAGGCTGGTCGTAGTGCGTGACTGCTCCATGCTGATGCAGGGAAAAAGCAAGGATTTTGACGAAGATGCCAGTGTGGAGAGGATGAAGGAATATTTCCCTTCTTTTCCTGAATATGCAGTGCTGGTGTTTTATGTACGGGGAAAAGCAGAAGGCCGAAAAAAACTGTATACTGTTTTGAAAAAGGAAAACGCAGTATATTCCTTTGAACGGCTGAATGAGGTTCAATTGAATCGATGGCTGATGCGCCGCTTTGGAAGCTGCGGAAAGCAGATCAGTGAGGATATTTGCAAAGCCCTGTGCTTCCGTTCCGGAACCGATTTGACCCAATTGAACAACGAGGTGGAAAAACTGATCAATTACACTGCGGAAAAAAACACGATTACCATGGAAGACATTGAAATGATCTGCACGGAAACCACTGAATACAAGGTGTTTGACTTGGCTGATGCACTTCTGAGCGGGCAGGGGAAAAGGGCTTTTGGGATCCTGGAGCAGCTGGTGCGCGTCAATACCGATCGGGTGCTTTTGATCTCCCTGCTTGGGAAGCAGTGCAGACAATTACTTTATGCAACTCAGTTTCCGGACAAGTATAAGGCAGCATCGGCCTTAGGGGTTCCGCCGTTCATTGCCGATAAACTGAAGCAGCAGGCAGCAGGGTTTACTTCAGAACAGCTGCGAAGCATGCCGGATATGTGCCTGCAGGCCGAGCTTCAGGTAAAAAGCGGTGTTATCCCTGAAAATGGCGCATTGGAAAACCTGATGATCCACTTTCTGTATATGAGAGGAAAACGTTCATGAAAGAAATTTTGGCAGGATACGGTATTTTTCCGAGCGATGAGGCTTATGAAAAGCTGCAGCAGTATTGCGGAATGCTGATCGAAAAAAACAGGGTGATGGACTTGACCAATGTGCCTGAAGAGGAGATCCCGGAAAGGCACTTTGTTGACAGCCTGCTGCCGCTCCGGTTTGGCTTGATTCCGGAAAACGGTTCTCTGGCTGATGTTGGAACAGGCGCAGGGTTTCCGGGCATGCCCATCGCGATCATGAACCCGAAACTCAGTGTAACTCTGATCGATTCGCAGGAAAAGCGCTGTGCTTTTTTGCGGGAAGTGAAGGAAAAACTGGTACTCCGGAATGTGACTGTGCTTCACATGCGTGCGGAGGATGCGGGAAAAAGTAAAACGCTGCGTGCTTCCTTTGATGTGTGTACTGCTCGTGCGGTGGCACCACTCAATGTGCTGGAGGAATATCTGATCCCTTTGGTCAGAAAGGGAGGCTGTGCCCTCTGCTGGAAAGGGCCGGGAGTGAAAGAGGAATTTCCTGCAGCAATACGTGCCGCCTGTATATTGAACGCAGTGACAGAGGAACCGCTTTTAATGCCCATGCCCGGAATGCAGCATTTTATCGTGAAGGTATTAAAATGCGGGGATACGCCTGATGCATATCCCCGCAAAAACGGGACCCCCTCAAAACAGCCTTTGGGAGTGGAAAAGTAAAAAACTGCCGCGGTTCAGCTTTGAATTGCGGCAGTTTTGTTTAGTCGCGGGCACGCAGCATTTCTGCGGCATGTTGACGTGCACTGGATACCTCACCGCCCAGCATGCGTGCGATCTCGTCCACTCTGCCTAAGGAATCCAACTCTGTGATATGTGTGACGGTGCGGCCGGATGAAAATTCCTTGCAGATCAGGAACTGATGATCGGCTGCTGCGGCGATTTGCTGCAAATGGGTCACACACAGCAGCTGATGATCTGCAGAAAGCATATGCATTTTATCTGCGACCGCCTGTGCGGTCCTACCCGAAATACCGGTGTCGATCTCATCAAAAATCATGCTGGGAATGTGAGCACTGCCTGCACTGACAGATTTGATCGCAAGCATCAGACGGCTCAACTCGCCCCCGCTTGCAGTGCGGGAAAGAGACTGCGGCTTTTCGCCCCGGTTTGGTGCGATCATAAAGGCGGCTTTCTCGTTTCCGGTAGCTGAAGGCTCACAGCAGACAAAACTGACGGTGAAGCGGGTGCCGGCCATATTCAGATCGGTGAGGTGTTTTTCCATCTCAAGGCAGAATCTTTCGGCGGTTTGCTGCCGGGATACAGTAAGCTTGCGGGCAGCTTCATCATAATGACTCCGTGCCTTTTTCAGAAACTGTTCCAGATCAAACAGCCTGCCGTCCATATCGTCAAAGGTGTCCAGTTGAGAGGTGATCTGCTTCAGCTTTTCCAGCATATCTTGAGCGGATGATCCGTATTTGCGGGAAAGCCGACGCAGTTGATCCAGTCTTTCCTCAATTTCCTCCAGTCGGCTCTCATCGGTCGGTACTTCCCCTGAAAGATCCCGGAGAGTTTCGCCGATATCTTCTGATTCGTAATAGAGGCTGTCGAGCCGGTCAGCCAGATTGGCGTAACGGGGATCAAGAGAGGCTATATCCCGCATGTGTTTGCCCGCGTCCCGGATCAGCTGGAAAGCGGAAGGGGAAGCACCGTAAACACTGTCGAACGCTTTTTCAAGACGGGAGCCGATCTTTCCGGCATTGCGGTAAAGATCGCGTTCCTGAATCAGTTCCTCTTCTTCGCCTTCCTTCAGATGGGCATTTTCCAGTTCTTTTTTCTGAAAGCGCAGGAATTCGACTCGCTCTTCCTTTTCAAGACTCATTTTGCGCAGCTTTTCCAATTCGCTGCTGATCATGTGATAATCGCTGTAGGCGTTTGAAACATCCTGAAGGAGGGACAAATGCTCTTCTCCGCCGAAGGAATCCAAGAATGCCAGATGATTTTTATCGTCCATCAGGGATTGGTGGGCATGCTGACCATGCAGATCCATCAGGTGGGATGTCAATTGCTGATAGAGGCCAAGTTGCCACACCAGCCCGTCTACACGGCACACGCTGCGGCCGGAGAGGGTGATCTCTCTGCTCAGGACGATTTCGTTCCCTTCGGGGGCACAATCCTTTTCACGCAAAAAAGACAGCGCATCCGCGCAGTCTTTCAGCTCAAATACCCCTTCCACATAAGCCCGACTCTCACCGTCGCGGATCAGTTCCTTTTCTGCCCGACTGCCGAGTAAAAGACCGATCGCATCGATCAGCAGGGATTTACCTGCTCCGGTTTCACCGGTGAAGGCGTGCATTCCGTTATGAAAGTCGATATGGATCTCCTCGATCAGCGCAATATTGCGCACAGTGAGTGATATGAGCATCTTACTTCAATATCTCCTTGAAATGGGATACGATCGCCGGGGTCTCCTCATTTGTGCGAACGATCACAAGCACGGTGTTATCTCCGGCCATGGTTCCGAGCACTTCCGGTATCTGCATGCTGTCGATGGCTTCCGCTGCCACATTGGCACTTCCGGAAAGGGTGCGGATCACGATGATGTTATTGGCGTAAGTGACGGAGGTGACACTGTCGACAAACATGCGTACGAACCGTTCGTTCAAGCCTTGTTCCGGTTTGTCAGAAACGGCGTAACGGTAAATGCCATCGGAAGAGAGGATTTTGATCAGCCGAAGATCCTTGATATCCCGGGAAACCGTTGCCTGGGTAACTTTGATCCCGTTCTGCTCAAGCAAATGTGCAAGCTCTTCCTGGGTTTCAATAACATACTGACTGATCAAGGAAAGAATCATAGTCTGACGGGCATTTTTCATGTCGTTTACACTCCGTATCGGAAAAATATACAGTTCTTTCACGAACTGAAATGATTATATCACAGGTGAAACAAATATGCAACATGCAACCTTTTTGATGATTCCGTTTCCCGTGAATAAATCTGAATTCAGTATTGATTATTTGAGAACTCAAGTATATAATATCTTACCAATAAGGATTTAGGAGGCGAACGAATGGCTGTTTACTTTGATGAACCGTCCCGTACCTTCAGTGAGTATCTTCTGATCCCCGGTTATACCGGCCCTGAGAATATCCCTTCCAATGTGTCGCTGAAGACCCCTTTGGTGAAATTCAAAAAAGGGGAAGAACCAGCGATCAGCATGAACATTCCGATGGTGAGTGCGATCATGCAGGCTGTTTCAGATGATAAAATGGCGATCGCGCTGGCAAGAGAGGGCGGGATCTCCTTTATTTACGGTTCACAGAGCATTCAGAGTCAGGCTGAGATGGTTCGCCGGGTGAAGAGCTATAAAGCCGGTTTCGTTGTAAGCGACAGTAATGTTTCTGCCGAAGCAACATTGCGGGATGTGCTGATGATCAAGGAAAAATCCGGGCATTCCACGATCGCGGTCACTGAGGATGGCACACAGAACGGCAAGCTGATCGGTCTTGTGACCAGCAGAGATTACCGTGTGAGCCGGATGAATCCGGATACCCCTGTTAAGGAGTTCATGACCCCCATCGAAAAGCTGATCTGTGCAAAAGAAGGGGTCACATTGAAGGAAGCAAACAATATTATATGGGAACATAAGCTCAATTCTCTGCCGATCATCGATAACGAGGGGAAATTGGTGTCATTCGTGTTCCGTAAGGATTATGACCAGCATAAGGAAAACCCCAATGAGCTTCTGGATGTTCACAAACGCTATGTGGTGGGCGCGGGTATCAATAGCCGTGACTATGCAGAGCGGGTGCCCGCGCTCCTGGAAGCCGGCGTGGATGTGCTGTGCATTGACTCCTCCGAGGGCTATACAGAATGGCAGGCCCGCACGATCGGCTGGATCCGTGATCATTACGGCGACACAGTGAAGGTAGGCGCCGGCAACGTGGTGGACCGCGATGGTTTCCTTTTTCTTGCCAAAGCAGGCGCCGATTTTGTCAAGATCGGTATCGGCGGCGGGTCCATCTGTATCACCCGTGAAACAAAGGGTATCGGACGCGGCCAGGCAACTGCAGTGATCGAGGTAGCCAAGGCAAGAGACGAATATTACAAAACCACCGGCATTTACATTCCCATCTGCTCTGATGGCGGCATCGTGTATGACTATCATATCACGCTTGCGTTGGCGATGGGGGCTGATTTCTGCATGCTGGGCCGTTATTTCAGCCGCTTTGATGAAAGTCCGACCAACAAGGTCATGATTGGTGGAAACTACATGAAGGAATACTGGGGTGAAGGTTCAGCCCGTGCCCGTAACTGGCAGCGCTATGATATGGGCGGAGCCAGCAAGCTTTCATTTGAAGAGGGCGTGGACAGCTACGTGCCCTATGCCGGAAGCCTGCATGATAATGTGATGCTTACCCTTTCCAAGGTGAAATCCACCATGTGCAACTGCGGTGCGCTTACCATTGCCGAATTACAGCAGAAAGCGAAGCTGACCCTGGTGTCCTCCGTATCCATTGTGGAGGGTGGAGCACACGATGTGGTTCTCAAGGACAGCGTTTCAGTAAAGGTTCAGTAATACGAACAGAATAAAAAACAGAGCTTCCATTACGGGGCTCTGTTTTTATAAAGGGATGGATCGCTATTATGCCGTCTGGCTGTGCTTTTTTGAACGGAGAAGGAACCAGCCTATACACAATAGCTGCATTACTCCCGCGATCATGTAGATGAGGGGCAGATTTGGCAGAGAAGGAATGATCGAAGCGGTCAGATGGATCGAAAGGGCACAGGACCAGATAAGGAAGCTGACTGAGATGCACCTTGGCAAATAGCTGTACCACAGGCTGCAGAAGACAGTTGCCAGTATTCCGCATACCGGGATGGCATAAATGAAACACAACCAGCTCTCGCCAAAATCGAACAGCATCAGGATAAAAAACGCGATGACCGCGATCAGCCACACCAAACCCATACTGAGAAGCATGATAAGCAGCCTTTGCTGTGCTTTGTTGCGTTTGGCCTTGGGATCCAGCAAGTCGTTTACCGTGATGTGATATAGCCCGGCAATGCGGTAGAGAACATAGATATCGGGCAATCCGTCTCCCCGTTCCCACTTGGATACGGATTTATCGGAATATTGAAGCAGCTCGGCCAATGCTGCCTGGGTGTGACCGGCATCTTTTCTGTAAAAGGCAATGTTTCGCGCAATGATCTTGCGCAGCTCTTCGTCATTCATAAAAACCTCCGGAACAAAAATATCATAACACAGGAAAACCTGCAATTCAACATTTGCATTCTATACGGCTGTGGCAAAATTGGGGCAGAGTAGGGCTCTGGACCGGCAGAAAGGACCCGTTCGTTGGCGCGTTGGTTGTATTTTCGGGAGCATTGTGGTATAATCTGTCTCGGAACAAGGATAAACCACCGGGAGGAAACATGAGGATCTTTGTTATCGGAGAAGGAAAACTGGGCGCGGCTCTGACAAGACAGCTGATCAATGAAAAGCATGATGTTGTTGTGATCGACCCGGACCAGAGTGTTCTGGATAAAAATGAAAATATACTGGATGCACTGTTTATCAAAGGCAGCGGTGTGAATGTTGAAACGCTGGAAGAAACGGGCATCCGCAGGGCGGATATCGTGATTGCGACCACCATCAGCGATGAAACGAACATGCTTGCCTGTCTTACAGCGAAAAAGCTGGGAGCACAGTATACCATCGCGAGGATCCGGGACCCACAGTATTTGAGGAGCCTGCCGTTCCTTCAGAAGGAACTGGAGATCGATTACGTGGTCAATCCCGAAAGGGCAACTGCGAGGGAGATCAGCCGAATGCTGCGTTTTCCATTTGCCGACAATATTGAAACCTTCGCCCGCGGAAGGGTCGAAATGATGGATTTCAGGGCGACGGAAGAGGATTGTGTTGTCAATATTCCTCTGAAGGAGATCTACCTGAAAAACAAGAGCCTGCCCCGCGTGCTTTTCTGTGCGGTGGAACGGGATGGAAAGGCGATTATTCCCAAGGGCGATTTTGTGATCCTTCCCGGGGATCAGGTGCATGTGATGGCGGATGTGAACGCAATCACCGCCTTTTTCAAGGCAATGGGGAAGGATACCGATCGGGTACGGAATGTGATGATCATGGGCGGGAGCAGAATAGCTTACTATCTCGCTGATTTGCTGCTGGAAATGAATATTGGTGTGTCCATTGTGGAAATCAACAGTGATAAAGCACGCAGTATGTCGGAATTACTGCCGGGGGCAACGATCATCCAGGGAGACGGGACCGACCAGGAGCTGCTGACTAGCGAGGGAATAAGTGGGATGGATGCATTTATCACCCTGAGCGGACGGGACGAGGATAACCTGATGAGCGGCCTTTATGCTGCACAGATCGGGGTAAAAAAGGTAATCGTGAAAAACAATCGGGATAACTATGCTGCGATCATTGCGAAACTGGGACTTCAGAGCATCGTATCTCCGCAAACGATCACCTGCAATTCCATCCTGCGCACCGTGCGGGCCCGCAGCTCCCGTTCCAGCGACACCGTGCAGCGGATGTACCGGCTGATGGACGGAAAGGCGGAGGCACTGGAATTTATTGCCGAGGAGGGGGAAGAGTATATTCATATTCCCCTCCGGGAACTGGATATCGCACGGGATTGTCTGATTGGCGTGATTGTAAGAGACAACACGGTAAAGATCCCCTTCGGCGATGATACCCTGGAGCCGGGAGATCACGTGGTCGTGATCAGCAAGGCAGGAGGAATGGCCACCCTCAATCAGGCCTTTGGCGGGAGACACTGAAATGAACAAGCGACTGGTGTTCCGCCTTCTTGGCGGATTGATGGTATTGGAAGCGGTGCTGCTGCTGCCGGCTGTGGCGGTAAGCCTGATATATGGTGAGGATTGCAGCGGCTTCCTGATAACGATTTGCATTTTGCTGGTGATCGGTGTGCCGTGCTGGAACTGTATTCGGCCCGGAACGGAGAACCTGAACGCAAAGGATGGTCTTGCGGTGGCAGGCTTCAGCTGGATCCTGGTGTCCTTTTTTGGGAGTCTGCCTTTTGTTTTTTCCGGATCGATTCCGAATCTGATCGACGCGCTTTTTGAAACGGTGAGCGGTTTTACCACCACCGGTGCAACGATCCTGAATGATGTTGAGAGCCTGCCGAACGGCATCCTGTTCTGGCGCAGCTTCACTCACTGGATCGGCGGAATGGGCGTGCTGGTACTCACGGTGGCATTGCTTCCCAAGGTGAGCGGAAGAACCACCCATTTGGCTCGGGCGGAGTCGCCGGGTCCCACCTTTTCCAAGCTGGCACCCCGTATGGGCGATACGGCGAAAATTCTGTATCTGATTTATGGTACCCTTACGGTGCTGGAGTTTGCGGTGCTTCTGCTTACAGGAATGCCGGTGTTTGATTCACTGATCAATGCGTTTGCAACTGCGGGAACCGGCGGCTTCAGCAACAGGAACAACAGCATTGGCGCTTACAATGTCGCGGCAGAATGGGTCATTGCTGTTTTTATGATGATCTTCGGTGTGAACTTTGCCGTTTATTTTCACATGATCCGCAGGGAGTTTTCACAGGTTGCGAAAAACGAGGAAATGTGGGTCTTTATTGCGATGGTGCTGCTTTCCACAGTGGGAATAACCATCAATATTCTGCCTGTGTACGACGGAAATGTGGGAATGAGCATCCGGAAGGCCTTTTTCCAGGTGAACACGATCATGTCCACGACCGGCTTCAACACTGTTGATTACAATCAGTGGCCTCAGTTTTCCAGAGTGCTGCTGACGGTGCTCACTTTCTTCGGCGCCTGCGCAGGTTCCACAGCCGGCGGCTTCAAGCTGAGCAGAGTGGTGATGCTGTTCAAGGCGGCGGTACGGGAAGTAAGGCACATGATATCTCCCCGGAAGGTTTCCGTGGTGCGCATGGAGGGAAAGCCGGTGCAGGAAAGCACCCTTTCCGCAGTGGGCTTTTACCTGTTTGTTTTTGCGGCGTTCACACTGGTCAGCACGGTGCTGGTGGGACTGGACCCGCTGGAGGGAAACAATGTGACCACCTCGTTCACCTCTGTGCTGACATGTGTGACGAATGTTGGCCCCGGCATGGGAAGCGTTGTGGGGCCAGCGGGCAACTTTGGCAGGTTTGCCCCTCTTACAAAACTTCTTTTCAGCATTCTGATGCTTGCAGGACGACTGGAATTTTATCCCATGCTCACATTGATCAGCCCTGCTCTGTGGAGCAAAAACCGTTAAGTGAAAACAGGAGGAATCATACAGGATGTATACCTATATCAATCCTTCGGAACGGCCGGGATTGGCTAAACAACAGAAAAAAGTGCTTTTCACGGTGATTATCATTTTGTTCTGTCTGGTGCTTTTATTTGGATTTTTGTATGTAAAGGAAAGAAATGCCGGGGTGGATATACAGGATCAACTGAAACAGAGAATTTTGAACAGTATATCCAAGGCAATCGATACGGTGCCAGCTGAAAGCTCAGTCAATTCTGCTACTGCCTCCAAGGTGGGCAATCTGAAAGGCTATGCCGCAGCGGTGAATGAGATGAACCAGATCAGCATTTCGATATATGGGGAGGAAGGGCGGATTCTTCCGCAGGAAATAATCGACCTGATTTATAATGATCTTGAGGAATTTGACCGCCTTTTGCAGCAATCTACGGTTTCCACCATTACAGTGAGAACCAATCTGAACACGCATCTGAATGCAGCCCGGGATGAAGTGAGAAAATAACCGGAAGTGATAAGAACAGTACAACAAATAAACCCTCATCGTTTGAAATGGAAGCGATGGGGGTTTTCCTATGCAGCAGCAGAACAGACACAACTTACAGAAAAAAGGAGAGACTGCTGTGTATGAAATGATAAAAGCACAAAAAACAATCGGAGGATGAGGGTCAGATCAGCTTATCAAGGCACAGCAGAGCTTCTTTCAAGGCGAATTTTCCATGGGCATAGGTAAGCCCGCCTTGCATATAGATTGCGTAGGGTTCCCGGATGGGACCGTCAGCGGAAAGCTCTACGGAGGCACCGGAAACAAATGTGCCTGCTGCCATGATCACCCGGCTGGTGTAGCCGGGCATATCCCAGGGCTCCGGAGCAGCATCGCTGTCGACCGGGGAAGAACTCTGGATGCCTCTGCAGAATGCGACCATCCTTTCCTCACTGCCCAGTTCGATCGCCTGGATGATATCACCGCGCAGCGCGTCATAGCAGGGCGTGGTCTTCATGCCGAGCAGTTCAAACACCCGGGCTGCAAGCACAGCTGTTTTCAGCGACTGGCATACTGTGTGAGGAGCCATGAAGAGCCCCTGATAGAAGGGGCGATAGGAAGCGGCATAGCTGCCTTCTTCACGTCCGATCCCGGGTGCGGTGAGGCGGGCTTCGATGCGATGGATCGCAGCGTTTGTTCCCACAATATAACCGCCGGTGGGAGCCAGACCGCCGCCTGCGTTCTTGATGAGGCTGCCTGCGCAGAGGTCGGCGCCATGATCGGTGGGTTCGTCATCACAGACGAATTCACCGTAGCAGTTATCCACCATCACAAAGATGTTGGGGCAAAGCTGCTTTGCCATTTGGATCGCTTCTTCCATCTGCAGGGGAGTGAGCGTATTGCGCCAGGCATAGCCGCGGCTGCGTTGGATAAGCATGACGCGTGTGGAAGGATGATCAAGCAGCGTTTGCTTAAGGGCGGGAAGGTCAATTCCTCCGCCGGGCAGCATATCCACATGGGAATAGGTGATGCCAAGTTCCTGCAGAGAACCCACATGATCCTTCCCGGTGAGGCCGATCACTTCCTGCATCGTATCGTAGGGCAGGCCGGTGGCTGAAAGAAGATGATCTCCGGGCAGGAGCAGACCGAACAAAGCCATGGAAAGGGTGTGTGTTCCGCTGACAAAATGGGGACGAACGATCGCGGATTCGGTATGAAACAGGTCGGCAAAAATACTTTCCAGGGTGTCTCTGCCAATGTCATCATAACCGTAGCCGGTAGTGGGAGCAAAATGACGAATTGCGACCGAGTGGGAAGAGAAGACCTTCAGTATCCGTTCGGTGTGCTTCAGTTCGTTTTCTTCCAGCCGTTCAAAAACAGGACGGCAATCATTTTCCGCTTTCCTGATCAGGGTATCAATATCTGAGATCATTTTTCTTTTTCCTTACTGCTTTCATTGTATTGGGTGTTTTGAATATCGTTCAGGATCCTGTCCGCTATCTGTTCGCTGCTTTGCCCGGCTGTGATGAGAAAGGTGACGCGGTCATCTCTTCTGAACCAGGTCATCTGCCGTTTTGCATAGTTGCGCGTGCGCTGCTTGATCAGATCTACTGCCGAGGAAAGGTCTGTTTTGCCGCTCAGCACGGCATAGAGCTCTTTATAGCCAATTCCCTGAATTGCCTGAGCCGAGGCAGGCACACCGCTTCTATAAAGCTGTTCCACTTCCTCCATCAGGCCGGACCGCATCATCTGATCCACCCGCCGGTCGATCAAATTGTAGAGCAGGGAACGTTCCAACAGGGGTGCATAAATACGAAAATCAAAAGGAAGAGAGGAAAGATCGTCCATCGGTTTCTGACGGGAAAACGGGATGCCGGTGATCTCATATACTTCGAGTGCGCGGATCACCCGGCGGGTATCATTCACATGCAGCTTTTCCGCCGCTTCGGGGTCAATGCTCCTTAGCTTGGCGTGCAGCTCTTCCCGGCCGATTTTTTCCAGCAGGTCCTGATATTTCTGCCGCACTGTTTCATCACTTTTTGTTTTGCCAAAGTCCATATTTCTGGATACGGCATTCAGATAAAGCCCGGTTCCGCCTGTCAGAATCGGGCAAGAAAGAGAGGATAGCAGAGGCCAGCACTCTTCACGATAACGGGCGGCAGAGTAATCCTCGCAGGGATCGGCAATATCAAGCATATAATGAGGAATCTTAGCCCGGTCCTGTAAAGTGGGCTTCGCTGTGCCGATATCCATACGACGGTATATCTGCATGGAATCCATGCATACGATCTGCCCGGCGAGCTTTTCGGCCAGGAGCATCGCGATTGCGGATTTTCCGCTGGCTGTTGGGCCGGTTATCACGGTGATCGTTTTTTTCATCAGTCCTGAATCCTTTTGAAGCGTTTTTCCAGATCGTGCTTTGTCACATCGATGAAAAGCGGTCTTCCATGCGGACAGGTGGGCGGGATACGTGCTTCCAGAATACTGCGTATCAGCCCGGTCAGCTGAATGGGATTTACTTCTTCTCCGCCCTTGATGGCATGCTTGCAGGCGGTCTGCATGATACGGGATATCCGGTCCTGACGGGAATAGCTGCCTGTGCGGGCCAGTTCGTCCAGTGCGTCCATAAAGCAGCGCTGCACCTGGGGCTGTCCCAGAATGACCGGTACCCCAAGAAGCTTCACCTGCATATCGCCGAAATCTTCAGAGTCAAAGCCGGCTTCCCGCATAAGATCAATATTTTCAAAATAAATGGCATAGGAAGCGGGTGAAAGATCGATCAGAAGCGGGATCATCAGCTCCTGGGAAAGAACTCCGTTCTGTTCGCTTTCGCGTATGAGCCGTTCATAAAGCAAACGTTCGTGCGCCGCGTGTTGATCACAGAAAAGCATACGATCCTGATATTCGAGAAGAACGTAGGTGTTGAAAACAACACCGATATAACGCACTTCTGCCCGTTCTGTTTTCCCCGCAGTGCTGATCAGATCCTCCTGACCGGTGACAGAAGGCATTTCATTGTGATATTCAGCATTTGGTTCGGCGACCCGGGAAACTGATGCGGAAGTGACTGAGACGGGTGCGGAGGGTTCCGAAGAAATGGTGGAAACGCTTTGTGCCGGGCGGATTTCGGGAGCAAATCCCGGCAAACCGGGATCCTGTGCCGGATGGATCTCGACCGGATCTATGGGCATAGAATCGTTAGCTGCGTTGGAGGTGACATGCTGGCTTCCTGTGATGCTTCGGAGGAGGTCAGCCAGGCCGATGATGCCAGCAGAGGGAGAAACGGGTTTATTCTGCCCGAGATCCGTTTCAGAAGAAGAGGCTTTATCTATCTTGGTATTGGATGGCTTTTTTTCGTCCGTCAGGGGAGAGGATGCCGCCATTTCGGTCATGCCGCGAGAGATTGGAACCGATTCCGGACAATGCGGTCCTTTTTCGGCAGTTGACATGCTTTCAACCGGTTCATCCGGCTGGATCGTGCCGCTTACGGTGATACTGGCAGGCTGCCGGGAGGGCGGAGTATTTTCATCCGGCAAAGCGGCGGAAGAAAACAGATTGGGCGTGTTTTCCAGAATTCCCTGTTTGTTCAGGGCTTCAAAGATCAGCGTTTCCACTGCGTTTCTCACTCCGCGCTCATCGGAAAAACGCACTTCCCACTTATTCGGGTGAACGTTGACATCAACATTTTCATAGGGCATGGTGATGAAAAGCATGCAGATGGGAAAACGGCCTGTCATGACCCTCTGGCGGCATGCGTTTTCAAGCGCACCGGAAAGAAGACTGCTTTTCATCAACCTTCCATTTAGGAAAAAATACTGCCGGGAACGGTTCCCGCGGGCCAATTCACCTACGCCTACAAAACCATCCAGCATTACCCCGGACATACTGCCCGATACCTTGTTAAGCTGCTTGAGCACATCCAGCCCGAACACGCAGAGCACGGCGCTGTCAACGGTGCCGTCTCCAGCGCTGAAATAGATGGTTTTTCCGTCCGCCTTGAAACGGAAGGAAATTTCAGGATGGGAAATGATCAGGGCGGCGATCAGGTCACTCACTGCTGCCGTTTCAAAAGAGGGTTTTCTGAGAAATTTAAGCCTCACAGGAGCGTTGAAAAAAAGGTCCTTCACAGTGATACTGGTGCCTTCTGGGCATGCTGCATCCTTCAGCTCTGTGATCACACCAGCTTCGTTGATCGCCATGATGCCGGTTTCATTTCCGCGGGCACGGGTCACAAGCTGAACACGTGAAACCGCTGCTACGGAAGCAAGCGCTTCACCGCGGAACCCCAGCGTTCTTACCCCATAGATGTCGGAAGCATTGCGTATTTTACTGGTGGCATGCCGGGCAAAAGCCAGACGTATATCCTGAGACAGGATGCCTTTTCCGTTGTCGGTCACCTTCAGGAAGGAGACGCCGCCATCACGGATCTCCACACTGATCGCGGTCGCCCCTGCATCCATTGAGTTTTCGACCAGTTCCTTAATAGCGGAGGCAGGCCTTTCGACGACCTCGCCTGCGGCGATCTGGCCGATCACCTCATCGGTAAGCTGATGAATTCTGCTGATCTCCATAAAAACCCCTTCCGATCACAGCTTAAGCGCTTTTTCATGCAACAGGAACATTTTGTTGAGTGCGTCCATCGGGGTCATGCCGAGCACATCCAGGGCCCGGATCTCCTCGATAAATTCGGTTTGCGTATAACCTAGCAGGTCCATTTGCTGGCTTGCCTTCTTTTTCCCGGCTGAAAGGATATTCTGACCGATGCTGTTCTGATTGATGTTATTTACTTCCAGGCGGGCTTCGATCTCCTGAGCGCGGGCCACGACTGAACGGGGCACACCTGCCAGACGGGCAACATAGACACCGAAACTCTTATCTGCTCCGCCGGGAACGATTTTGCGCAAGAAGATCACTTCCTCGCCCAGTTCTTTAACCGACACACAGTAATTCACGACTCCTTCCAGACTGCCTTCCAGTTCGGACAGTTCATGGTAATGCGTGGCAAAAAGGGTTTTGGCCCCGCACTTTTTCAGGTCGGTCAGGTATTCCACTGTAGCCCAGGCAATGCTCAGGCCGTCAAAAGTGCTGGTTCCGCGGCCGATCTCATCCAGAATGACCAGGGAACGCGCCGTGGCATTCCTGAGGATATAGGCGGTCTCACTCATTTCAACCATGAAAGTGGATTCTCCGGCGGCCAGGTCATCTGATGCGCCGACACGGGTGAAAATGCAGTCCAGCAGAGGAATATGAGCGGAGGAGGCCGGCACGAAGCTGCCGATGTGCGCCATCAGACAAATCAGGGCCACCTGACGCATATAGGTGCTTTTACCGGCCATATTGGGACCGGTGATGATCTGCATGCGGCGGTCGGTCTGGTTGATCAGGGTGTCATTCGGAACGAAGGCCTGATCGGTCAGGTTTCTTTCCACCACGGGATGACGGCCGTCCCGGATATCGATGATGCCGTCCTGAGTAAGCTCCGGCTTAACGTAATCATGTTCGTGAGCAGCCTGAGATAGAGAAAGCAGCGCGTCCAGCATTTTGAAACCGGATGCGGTGGACTGCAGCTCGGAAATGCTTTCCGTGATGCGGGCACGGATGGAATCGAATATTTCACTTTCCAGCCGGTTGGCGGATTCCTGGGCTCCGGTGATCTTCAACTCGATATTGTGCAGTTCCTCTGTGGTGAAGCGCTCTGCATTCGCCAGAGTCTGCTTACGAACGTAATGGGCTGGAACCAGGGAGTAAAAGGATTTCGTAACCTCAATATAATAGCCGAATACCCGGTTGTACTGTACTTTCAGGCTTTTGATGCCAGTTTTTTCACGTTCCCGTGCTTCCAATTCAAGAAGCCAGTTTTTTCCCTGGATGCCGGCAGTGCGGTATTCATCCAGTTCGCTGCTGTATCCCGACTTGATATAGCCTCCGTCTGAAAGGAGAAGAGGGCAATCGGGATCAATGGCGGAGGAAAGC